>JAZADA010000361.1:0-4063 GCA_036124135.1 Planctomycetota bacterium
CGGGTAAGCAACGCTGGTCCCAGGCAATTGGGACGACGTCACGCACGCCCTGTTCGACACCGACCGTGGATGGAGATCGCCTGTATGCGTTGGACCCGGATGGCAATCTCGTCTGCATGAAGACGGTTTCTGGAGAGATTGCCTGGAAGCGATCCTTTCTGAAGGAATTCCAGGGACGCATGATGTCGGGGCGAGGCTATGGTGAATCCCCCTTGATAGATGGTGATAAGCTGATCTGCTCACCTGGTGGAGCGGAGTACATGATGGTTGCGCTGAACAAGTTTTCCGGAGAGCTTATCTGGAAAACACAGATTCCCGACCTGGGAATGGCCGGGCGTGATGGCATGGGATTTTCTTCTGCCCAGGTGACGACTGCCGGTGGGATTCGCCAGTATGTCCAACTGGTAGGACGGGGACTCATTGGTGTGGCGGCAGACGATGGGCGTTTTCTCTGGGGCTACAACGATATTTCTAACGGGACGGCGAATATTCCCACACCCGTCGTGCGAGAGGACCTGGTTTTTTCTGCTAACGGCTACAACAGTGGCAGCGTCTTGTTGAAGTTGCATCCCGATGGCAAGGGAGGTATCCAGGTTCAGGAAGTGTATCGGCTGAACGGTAGCCGATTTCAGAATCATCACGGAGGTGTGATCCTGGTAGGGGATGCGATTTTTGGCGGCCACGGTAGTAATAACGGACTACCCACCTCGCTGGACCTTGAAACCGGTCGACAGCATTGGAAACGACGAGGACCGGGTATTGGCTCGGCAGCGGTTGTTTATGCGGACGGACATCTTTATTTTCGCTACCAGAATGGTGTCATGGCCCTGGTAGAGGCGACGACCAAGGGATATCGACTCAAGGGTAAGTTCCAGATTCCCGGGGCAGGGGGGGACAGTTGGGCCCATCCCGTGGTGGCCAATGGACGGCTTTACCTGCGGGAAAAAAACACGCTGTTTGTTTACGATGTACGTAATCGAGACCAGGTGGCTGATACGGGACCGAAGAAGATTGATTGGCCAGGTCCGCTGGGGAAAATTCAGCAACTCGGAGTGGAATTGGAACCAGTCGCAGCCTATCTCGAAAGGACCAGGTCTCGCAAGCACGGGCAATTGTACGGAGAACTGGAAGGCCGTGCCAAGCAGCAACAGGGCCCTGTCCTGGTAACACTCCAGTCCCGGCACCTGTCGATCGATGGTTCGCTACAAGCCGAGGTCCTGCAATTGCTGGAGACAGTGTCTCGTCCCCTGGTGCTCAACCTGGCCGGTACACGAATTAGCTCATACGGGATCGAGCAGCTATCCGGATTAAAATCGCTGCATGGACTGAACCTGGAGCTTTGCGCCGGGATCGATGATGGTGCTGTGAAAGCATTGTCAAAAGCGAACACCTTGCGTGTGCTGGGGCTGATGGGTACGCCGATCACGGAAAAGGGTCTGAAGTCATTACAAGCACTGGAAAACTTGCGATCGCTGGACCTGGAAATCTGTGAACAGATTGGAGATACCGGTTGTACGGTGCTGGCGGGATTCCCGGCACTACGCGTGCTGGTGTTAAAGAAGACAGCGTTCGAGCCGATCCGGGTAACGGACACTGGGCTGGCGAAACTGGCGACCCTGACACAGTTGCAGGTACTGAACCTTTACGCGAACAACATCTCGGACCAGGGACTGGTCCATCTCGGACAGCTTTCAAAGCTTCGGCAACTGGATCTGAGCCTGACGGCGATCACGGATGCGGGACTGGTGCACTTGGAAAAGCTATCCGGTTTGACGCACCTGGACCTGCTCTACTCGAATGGGTTTGCCGGTCCGATCATTACCGGGGCAGGGGTGAAATCCCTGGCGGGACTCGAGGCCCTCCAGTCTCTTAGCCTGGTAGGTGCTCGGATTAACGACGAGTCCCTGCAGTTACCCTGGCCGAAGACCTTGCGGTCACTGCACTTGGCTAATACCGCAGTTACGGAACAGGGGGTAAGTCAGCTAAAGAAGCGAATCCCGGAATGTAAGGTCATCCGTTAGAAGTGGACTCGTTATTGAACCGGTTTGAGCAGTTCCGGCTTAGTCTCCTGTAGGATTTCCAGGATGGCCCTGCGATCTGCCATTTTTAATCTTGGAAAATCCTCCGGCTTGTCTTGCCCTCGCAGGACCTGTTGTAAGCGTTGTTTTACGTAGCGGCTGACACCGGCTGGCAGCTGATCGAAGGCGGGTGTGTAAACCTGGTAGCTCAGTGGATATTTGAAGAGTCGCTTCTGCTGGTCGAGGTCTCGCAGAGATCGTCCATGTTGGTCCCGGGGGCCCTGACGGGCGAAGTAAGTGGAAAATTCGGACGTTCCTGTGACCGGGCTGGAGAGTGGAAATTCATCAGCAAAGAGCATGTAGCGAACCAGTTTCTCACCCGCGCGACCAATGCGACGTCGCGTTAGGTTGCTCAGGGAACCCTCCGGTCGACCGAGATTCTTATTGAGTGTTCGGTCGTAGTGCGTAGCAGTAAATTCCTCGAACTGGGCCAGTGTTAACAGGTTCTGCATCTGGACCTGGTGTTCCAGGACCATGAGTGCCACCAGGTCACTGTGTGGGGTCAGGTAGGGAGCGGTATTCAGGAAGTCGTCGAGGTTGGTGATGTTACTTCCGCCGGCCAGGTCGGGATCGCGCTTGCCTGGATTCTCTGAAAAGAACTTGTTGCCCATGTGTTGCATGTTTCCATGGGTTCCCGTTACGTAGTAGCCGCCCCAGCGCTGGGTAAATGGGCTGCTATGATCGGTGTTAAAAGTTCCCATTCCAAAGGCAGGTTGTCCATTTCGGCCGGTATAGAGTGACCGTACGAGTGGGCCAGGGACCTCATGGGTGCGTCGTGAGGCATGGCAGATGAGGCACTGCCCGCGGTCACGTTCGAATTTTGGTCGAGGTGTTTTTTGCTGTTTAAGAGTGTAAAAAACAGTCCCCAACTGAGCGTCAGTCGTGATGATTTCCAGGACTTCACCGCCAAGTACCCAGCCCACGTAATTCTGGTCGTTGTAGTACAGGGCACGTGGGTGCCTCGAATCAATCCGTCGCAATTGCTGGCTGGTCTTGGAGTAGACCAGTACCTGGGAGGCGGGGGAAATTTCAAGTGCCTGGAGAATGGCCGGCAGGTACCCGCGTTGCGAATCATACTCCAGGGTCTGCTTGTCCTGGTCCAGTGCTTCCTGCAACCTGCTGATGTGGTTGTTCGTCAGCCGATTGTGGTAATCAATGGGAGGGCGCTCGAAGCTATAAGTCCCCTGGGCAGAGGCGATCTGCAGACCAGGCTGCAGCACCAGGACCAGCAGTATCGTGAACGCTGCCAGCGCGCGGCGGAACGATCGGAAAGACATTCCAGGTTGGTTCGTACGAGAGGTGACGATCACGGCTGTTTCCGAGGCTAGACTTTCAGGGCTTCCCGGGCAACTCGCATGACATTGCCGCCGATGATCTTGCGAATTTCTTCATCCTTGTATCCTCGCTGGACGAGGCCAACGGTGAACAGGGGCCAGTTGGTAAAGGCGATGCTCTGGTTAGCCTGGCTGGTTGTCTTGAAGTCATCCGCTGGCCAGAGGGAACGAAATTCTTTGCGGCCTCGGGGCGTGGAAGGAATCTTGCGTTGTTCCGCACCACGATTCTGTGAGGTGTAGGCAACGTCGGTTCCGATAGCCACGTGGTCGACTCCGAAGTTCTTGGCCACGTGGTCGATATGGTTGAGAAACATGTCGATGGCACCACTGCCACGCAGGAACCGGGGGACACAGCAGATACCAATGTAGCCACCGGTATCTGCGATCGCCTTGATGACCGGGTCGGGTTTGCTGCGGATGTGAGGATGAATCTTGCCGCAAGTCGAGTGGCTGGCGACCACGGGCTTGCTCGAAACCTGGGCTGACTCGAGGCTGGTTTGCCATCCGGAATGAGCACAATCGGGAATTACGCCAACACGGTTCATTTCCTTGATGACGGCACGACCGAAATCACTGAGCCCGGCGTTGGCTTTTTCAGCACACCCATCGCCGATCATGTTGCGGCGTTGATAGGTCAGGTGCATCATGCGG
>JAZADA010000362.1:0-4429 GCA_036124135.1 Planctomycetota bacterium
ATAGTTGCAGGGTCTGGGCCTGCGGGTTGACGTCGCGGATAGTCCATTTCAGCAGCAGGCGACCCGCGGGCTGCCATGTTGTTGTTAATTCCACCTGGGGCTGGGTCACGTCGACCGTGATGATCAACTCGGGCTGTTTCTCCTCGCGTGGCCAGAGCCGTTTTTGCGCATCCATGGTACGTGAACAGAACCAATAAGAGCCCTCACGTGGGGCGCGAAAATCGAACTTGCCCTGGGGCCCCGTTTCGCGAGCATAGAGTTCCCAGTCACGTCCCTGGTTGACGGAGATATACAGTTGCACTTCCGTGGCCTGCCGGGCCAGGCGGTTAACAGCAAACGGTATCTCCAGCCGGGTGTGCCTGGTCACAATGGACGTGGGCTGTTTGCGGCCCGGTGCTTCAGTCGCCGGGGGTTGCGAAGATCGTGGGGGCAAAAGCTTGCGTTTGCCGGGACTGGTCGATTGAGCCAATAGCGGTTGAGTGATCAATCCACACAGCAAGAGAACGGTCGTCATGGTGGGTAGAAAATAGCAGGGACACTTCCCCATGACATGCTTCTCCGAGGTAAAGAGGCTCAACGAGGAGCGCACTAGGACCGCCAATCGATTTATCGGCATTCCCGACAAGCAATCTTAAACTGTGCGGCGATCGCAAACGTTGCGGAATGGGTAGGCCAGGCGATCCGCCAGGGGGTACGGGTCTGCAGCGGCCCCGACTTTTCAAGGCTCAAAGTGAGAGGGAGGAAAGTGCTGGCAAGGCCAAAGTGCTGGCAAGGTAAGTGACAGCACTTTGCGCGTTTACATGGCGGCGCGGGTTTCACGCACGATCTGGACATATTGCTTGGCCAGCGATTCGATGCGAGCCAGGTCTCCGTTGGCAACGGCTTCTTTTTCGACCAGGGCGCCGCCAACGCCCAGGGCGGAAGCACCGGCTCGCAGGAAGTCAGCTGCGGTATCGAGGTCGACTCCTCCGGTGGGCATCATGAGGACCTGGGGCAGGGGACCTTTAAGGGCCTTCAGGTAGCCTGGGCCATTGATATCGGAGGGAAAGATCTTGATCATATCGGATCCGGCATCCCAGGCTGTCACGACTTCTGTAGGGGTGAGGGCACCGGGCATGACCAGTTTGTCATAGCGGTGTGCCATGCGGATCACGTCGAGGTTGGTTGACGGCGAGACGAGGAACTCGGCACCGTGCAGCAGGGCCGTGCGTGCGGTTTCCGGATCGAGGATGGTACCGGCTCCCACGGTGGCGCGATCTCCGACGCGTTCTACCATCTGTTGTAGGATCTGGGTGGCGTTGGGGACGGTGAAGGTAATTTCCATGACGGTGATCCCGCCGGCCAGCAAGGCCTCGGCAACATCGACCAGTAACTCACCGCTGGGGGCACGGATGACAGCAACAATCCCACTGTCGATCACTTCGGCTAATTTCTCGTATCTACTCATGGTATTTCATCTTATGTTTTCTTCGTGGTATGGGATTGAACCGGGAAGGCCATGCACACGTAGGAGGTGCATTGGTCAAGGGAATGAACCGGTTCGGGTTAGAGCAATTGTGGCGTTTGTGATTTCTGGACGTCCTGTACGCAATGTGCATAATATGGGATGTGTGCTTGTCAGCAACCCCCGGAGCAGGATTTCTCGGTCTCGATCTAGCGTGGTTCTATGTTGAAATTTCTGACCACAACGGAAGCGCAGGCTGTTCTGTACGTGGCGGCTTTACTGATCCTACTGGCGATGGGTTACTACATCGTGCTAAGGTTTCGGGATCGCACGGGTGAAGACCATCTACAGGTCAATGAACAGCTGACGAATTTCAGAGAAATTCATCACAAGGGTGACATTAGCGACACGGAATACCGAACTATAAAGACTACGTTAGGAGCAAAACTCCAGGACGAGTTGGAAAAGTTAAACGGTAGCAATAACGAGGATTGAAGCGAATCGCTCGTTAGAAGTCGCACAGATCCCTGTGCGACCTCTTCCTGCCTGTTGCAGAATCTTTCCGGCCTGGAGTGTAGTTGCCTGGCGGAACCAGGGTCTGGGAGACCACTGGATCATTACCGTGACTTACTAACCTGGAAAATAATAGCTCGACCATTTCGGACAAGGATGCCCAGAGGGGCCAAGGTAGTAATTGCCTTTCGGTCAATTTCGAGCGACACCTGTGATATAGAAAAACTAACCTGGCCTGGCAATGGGCCGGGATTAGTTGTCCGAAAGGAGTTACTATGCCCTCTGGAAACGATCAGGGCGGAGAACGTCGAGGCAGCACGACCAAGAAGAACGCTTTCTGTTCTTTCTGTCGTAAGAGTTACCGTGACGTAGGACCGCTCGTGGAAGGGCCCGGCGATGTTTACATCTGTGGCGAGTGCATTGATTTGTGCGAGTCAATCCTGGACCAGGAACAACGTCGCCGAGGCGTCACCAAGAAATTATTCAACAAGATTCCCACGCCGCGAGAAATCGTTTCGAAGATGGAACAGTACGTGATCGGCCAGGAACACGCCAAGCGGGTTTTGGCCGTGGCGGTTCATAACCATTACAAGCGACTGTCCATGGACTGGGAAGGTTCGGGGGTCGAGGTTGAGAAGTCTAATATCCTTCTCGTTGGCCCAACCGGTTCCGGTAAAACGTTGCTGGCTCGTACCCTGGCCCGTGTCTTGAACGTGCCATTTGCGATCGGGGATGCCACGACGTTGACCGAGGCAGGCTACGTGGGTGAAGACGTGGAAAACCTGTTGCTCAAGTTGCTGCATGCGGCTGACTTCGATCTTGAATCAGCTCAACGCGGTGTGCTCTATATCGATGAGATCGACAAGATCGGCAAGACAAGCCAGAACGTGTCCATCACGCGTGATGTGTCTGGTGAAGGGGTTCAGCAGGCGTTGTTAAAGATGCTGGAAGGAACCACGGCAAACGTGCCTCCGCAGGGTGGTCGAAAGCATCCGGAACAACAATATATCCAGATGGAAACCAATAATATCCTGTTTATTTGCGGTGGGACATTTGTCGGTATCGAGGATATCGTACGCCGGCGACTGGGTAAGCGGACGATGGGCTTCGGGCAGGTGTCCGGGTTCAAGAACGAGGCAGACCTGGCGGAACTGCTGCCAGAAGTGACCACGGATGATGTGTTGGAGTTTGGACTGATCCCGGAACTGGTAGGGCGGTTACCGATTTGCAGTTCATTATCTCCACTCAATGAAGACGGTCTTGTGCGAGTTCTTACCGAGCCCAAGAATGCATTGACCAAGCAGTACGAGAGCCTGTTTGCCATGGAAAAGAGTGAACTGAAGTTCACGGAAGATGCCTTGCGAGGCATTGCCAGGCGAGCCATGAGTAAAGGGACCGGGGCGCGTGGTTTGCGCTCGATCATCGAGGAAGTCATGCTCGATATCATGTTCGACCTGCCGGAACAGAAAGACGGAGGGACCTACGTTCTCAGTGGAGACGTGGTCTCTGGCGAGAAGGCCCTGTTCGATTCCAAGGCAAAGAAACCTCGTAACAAGAGTGCCTGAAAACGCCCCCTCCGGGGACAACCATATTTTCCTGTCGGTTCGTTCACGTTTCCGCGAGGACACCCGCAGTAGGCCTGGGATTGGTCTGCTGCGGGTTTTTTTATGGCCATCCCCATCAGCCAGCCCGGGTGGGATGGTATCATGAATCACTAGAAATTCATGCATCCGGGAAAAGGAGCTGGCTAGATGGCAACGAGAAGGAAATATGTGGCGGGGGTTTGTGTCGTCCTGGGTATCCTGTTCAGCGGGATTGCCCGTGCCGCCGAGCCGTTGACCATTCGCGTGCTAAGTTACAATATTCATCACGGTGCAGGGGTTGATGGAAAACTGGACCTGGAGCGCATCGCCCAGGTCGTGAATTCCGTGAAACCCGATCTGGTTGCTCTGCAGGAAGTAGACCGTAAGACAACGCGCGCCCATCAGATCGATGAACCCTCCGTGTTGGCCAGGTTGACCGGGCTGCAGGTCATTTTTGAACGTAATATCCAGTTCCAGGGGGGGGACTATGGAAACGCTATCCTTTCCCGGTTTCCCATCAAGTCACATCGAAATCATAAGATGCCCAACCATAAAAACGGGGAACAACGCGGTGCCCTGGAGGCAGAGATCAGCCTGCCGGCGGGACACGGTACCCTGGTCTTCTTGGCAACCCACCTGGATCACCGCAAGGATCCGACGGAACGATTGGCCTCGGCCCGGGCACTGGGGAAAATCGTGCGGGACAGGGCAGGGACACCGGGGATACTGGCCGGCGATCTGAACGCTACCTTGAGCAGCAAGGTGTTACCTATCTTCCTGCGTGACTGGACTAATAGCAACGGTTTGAAACCGTACCCCACGGTGCCGGTCAAGGAACCCAGTCGCCAGATCGATTTCGTGTTGTATCGACCTCAAAACCGTTGGCGAG
>JAZADA010000363.1:0-24408 GCA_036124135.1 Planctomycetota bacterium
CCGGCCAGTACGTGGTCCGTATTGATACGGCACCGATTAATATGTCGTTGAATAAAGAAACACTGCGTGGAAACCTGCAGGCCGGTAAGACACTGAAACTGACCACGCGAAAAGCGCGTCCATCCGATTGCATCTGTTCCAATGAATCCGCTTACTATCCGCCGCTGGTCAAGCTCAAGACGTTTGTTCCTGGGGTGACGATGGAAGGGTATTACAAGGGACGGGGGCTTGGTAGTCGCTGGTCAACACCGGGTGACCGTAGTTCCTACATGGCCACCTTTGTTTATTAATACCCTGGTTTCTAATCCTGATTATTTATTGAAAACGGCCTTACCGTCTATGGTGAGGCCGTTTTTGTAGGTAGTTGAGGCAGGTCGTTTGTAGTTGACCTAGGCGGTCGATATAATGAGCACTGGTTTTTGTTTTACTGCTTGAGAACTTTGGGAGACTGTCCGAATGATGAGTCGTTATCTGCTGGGTTGCTTGGTCGTGCTGGGTGGAATAGGTGGTTCGGCGTATGCCGCTGATCATCGCGTGGAAGCATTGAAGGAAGCAGCTCCCAAGGCAGAACTGTCTGAAAATATTGCAGCTCAACTGGCATCCACCGGGATACGTATTATCCGTGGTTCAACACGCAGTGTCTGTGACATCTGGATCTGCAAGGAATGGGCCGTCAAGGCACCCGCCAAGGGCGACGACATTATTTACCCGTTCACACCTGGCCAATTGATCGGCGTGGTGCGGTATGCCCGCAAGGGGAGTGATTTCCGAGACCAGGATATCGCCAAGGGTGTCTACACGTTGCGGTATGCCCAGCAGCCCGTTAATGGGGATCACGTGGGTACCTCTCCAACACGCGACTTTCTGTTGTTGATGAAAGCTTCCCTGGATAAGTCGGCTGCCAAGGTTGACTACAAGAAATTAACCGAGGCCAGTGCCGAGGCGGTGGAGTCCACGCATCCCGGGTTGCTGGCGCTGCAGCGTCTCAAGGGTGATGGTCCGATCCGCAATAACGAGGAACATGACTGGTGGATCGTTCGTCTCCAGGGACAAGCGAAAATGGGTGCGGCGAGTAAGAAGCAACCGTTGGACCTGGTGATCGTGGGACAGGCTGCCGAGTAAATTGACATGATCAACGGATCGCCATGTTACCAGTTGCTGAAAGCGGGCCGCCAGGCGACTGCCCGGACCCTGCTGGCTTGCGGGGTATTGGCAACTACGGTGGTGGTTGTGGGCGGGCAGCAGGTGCAGGAACGAAAACCGTCCAGGCCACCCGTGGCCAGGTCGGCGTCCGAGCCAGCCCGGGCGAAGGCGGATCCCTACAAGATGCGGCATCTGCGAGGTCGCGTCGTCTGGTTGCACGAGGTACTCAAACGTCGTTATGGAATAGGTACGGTACCGGAGGCCGCCCAGCGGATCCTGGCCCTGGAAACCCCCCAGGGACAACTGTTTCCCATCGTGGAGGACATTCGAGGCCGGGCTTTTCGCAAGGATTCGCGCTTGAGACAACTGGATTGCGAATTGTTGGTTCGCCAGTTAAAGGATTCTTCCCTGATCCAGATAATCCGTGTTTATGCTCACGAAAAAGGTAAAAAGGTCGAGGTGGACTACTGGTGCGAGATTTGTGCCATTGCCATGTATGAGTTGAAACCTTGCGATTGCTGCCAGGGGGCGATTGACCTGAGGAAACGCCCGGTTGCCGATTCGCAGCCCTGAACGGCCCCTGCTTACCTATCTTATGACTCCTGGGTATCCCCAGGGACAACGGATCGACTCCGGGGAAAGCAAAATTCTCCTGTCAGCTTAGTTGAATCGTGATTTACAGGTCCTATAATCGGGGGCACTGCAGCCATGGTCGCAGGCATGGATAAGGAGTTCCGGCGATACCTGGTTGAACACGACAATTTATGTGTACTATCTGTGTCACCCCAACTGTAACGAAGGTGAACCGTATGACGGAGTCAAAACGAAAATCTGGAGTTAGCCGGCGGTCGTTCCTGAAAGGATCGGGTGCAGTGGCTGCTGCCGGTGCCTGGCAGAACCAGCAGGCGATGGCAGCGGAGGTCCCCACGGCAACGTTAGTGCAGGGATCAACAGACATGACCTTGAAGGTCAATGGAAAGAATCACAAGGTAGCGGTGGAGCCACGCACCACGTTGCTGGAAGTCTTACGGTACCAGCTGGATTTGACAGGTGCCAAGCCCGTCAGTTCCGACGGTAGCAGTGGCGCCAGCACGGTCATGATTGATGGCAAGCCCAAGACGGCTTCCACCACCCTGGCCCTGGCCTGCAAGGGGAAGGCGATTGAAACCGTGGAAAGTCTCGGTGGTGATAACCCGGATGCGGTACCGCTGGCATTCACGGAGTACGATGCATCCCAGTGCGGTTTTTGCACGCCCGGATTTGTCGTGGCAGTGCGAGCCTTTGTGAATAAGAATCCAAAGGCCACGGAAGCGGAGATTCGGCAGGGACTGAACGGCAATATCTGTCGTTGTGGCACCTATTCACAAATCATCGAGGCTGCGGTCTCCGTGGTGAAAGGAGGCAAGTGATGGCAGTATTTCAGGATAAAAAAGAAGAACAGGGTGATGCCTATAGCTGGCCATCGCGAAAAGACGCGAAGGTGATCGGTAAAGATCACAAGCGTTTGGATACGTTGGCCAAGACGACCGGCGCAGCCAAGTATACGTATGACATTAACCTCAAGAACCAGTTGATTGCCCGCGCGTTGGGCTGTCCGCACTCCCATTGCACGATCAAGGCAATCGATACCAAGGCAGCCGCCAAGGTACCGGGCGTGGTTCATATCCACGTTTTTGATCATGCCAAGGCTGGCAGTGAAATCAGTTGGCAAGGTGAATTGTTGGTCGTCGTTGCCGCTGAAAGTGAAGGGGCGGCAGCCGAGGGTGTTTCCAAGATCAAGGTAGACTACGAGGTCCTGGATTCCTTTACCAACGATGAGGACCTGGAAGCTGCCAAGAAGGCAGGCCGTACCGCCAAGGGTGGTGGAAAAGCGGTCACCGAGCGTGAGCCGGGCGATGATGATGATGAAGATGAATTCGTCGACCAGGAAATCGCCCGCCTGTTGAAAGAAGCGGATCACGTGGTGGAAGGGTATTACGGGATCGATGCCATCACGCATTGCTGCCTGGAACCTCATGGTTCGACCGTGGAATGGAAAGACGGCAAGCTGAAAGCCTACCTTTCCACGCAGAACGTGTCCGGTACCGATGATGGTTTCGCCAATGACCTGGGTATCTCGGCCGATGCGGTTGACGTCCAGTGTGATTACATTGGCGGAGGCTTTGGCAGCAAGTTCGCCGCCGATTACTGGGGCCTGGCCGCAGCCAAGATTTCCAAGGCGACCGGGCGCCCGGTCAAGCTCATGCTGGATCGTGACCAGGAATTGAAAATTGCTGGGAACCGACCCTCGGGTTACCTGAAGGTGAAACTCGGCGCGGACAAGAATGGCCGGGTCACGGTCTGGGACTCGCATCACTGGGGAACTTCTGGTTCCCGGGGTGGCGGTGTTAGCCAGGCAGTGATTCCCTACGTCCTGGTGCCAAAGAATTATCGGCGCCAGGCGACCCAGGTGAAAACCAACACGGTACGATCCCGCGCTTGGCGAGCACCCAATCATCCCCAGGGATGTGCCATGACCCAGACGGCCATTGACGACCTGGCTCACAAGATGGGCAAGGACAGTTACGACGTCTTCATGGCGAATCTTCCCAATGCCACCAACGGCAAGGCAGATGTCTATGCCGAGGAAATGAAGATTGGTGCCAAGTTGATGGGCTGGAAGGAAAAATGGCATCCGCACGGTGCCCAGGTTGCTCAACGCAACGGGCGTTTGCGACCCCGCCGACGTAACTCAATTGTTGATGGACTCGGCATGGCGTTACATACCTGGGGTGGCGTTGCCAACTCTTCAACCTGTCAACTCAAGGTTTACCCGGACGGTGGCGTGGAGTCTTTCTGCGGCACCCAGGATCTCGGTACGGGTACCAAGACCATTTGTGCCATGGTGTTGGCCGAAACGTTTGGCCTCACCGTGAATGATGTGAAGGTTAATATCGGTAGCAGTACCTATCCGGCCAGCGGTGCTTCCGGTGGCAGTACCACGGTCGGGGCGGTTTGCGAGTCACACCGTCGTGCGAGCCAGGATGCCCTGAGAGAAATCATGGCCCTCGTGGCTAAGAAACTCTCCGTGGGTGCCGATACGCTCGTGGCAACCGGTGGCAAGATCCAGGTCAAGGATAACGCTAACAAGAGCGTTTCCTGGAAAGAAGCCTGTACCTTGCTGGGTATGAAACCACTGGAAGTCTCTCGCAGTCACAAGCGAGGAGATGCCAGCCCGCTCTCCAACCAGGGAGTCGGGGGTGTGCAAATGGCACATGTGCAGGTAGACGTGGAAACGGGTGTGATCAAGCTCAACAAGTTTGTGGCAGTACAGGACCAGGGATTGGTGATCAATCCGAAAACCTGTAAGGCCCAGATTTATGGAGCGGTGATCATGGGAATCGCTGCAGCGTTTTACGAGCAGCGGATTTCAGATCCCAAGAGTGGCGCCTTCATCAACGCTGAGCTGGAAAACTACAAGCTGGCTCGACTGGGTGACGTGGGTGACATCGTGGTACACCTTTATGAACCGGAAAGTGAACGTCAGCGTGGCGTTATTGGTAATGGAGAACCGCCGGCCATCAGTCCGAAGGCAGCGATTGCGAATGCCGTGTGTAATGCACTGGGTGTTCGAGTGCCGGTCGTACCGATGACACCCAAGCGCGTTCTGGATGCCATTCAAACAGCGGGGAGGGCTTAATTAATGAAAGCTTTTGAATATGCTGAGCCTCGTACCGAGGTGGAAGCACTGGAAATGTTGGCCGACGAGGCCAAGAACACGGAAGTCCTGGCGGGTGGTACCGACCTGGTTGGCCTGATGAAGAAAATCCTGGTCACTCCAGACCGGGTCGTCAACATCATGGAAGTGCCATCCTTGCAGGTGATCGAACCGCAGGAAGACGGCACCCTGGTGATTGGAGCCGCAGTTACCCTGGACGAGGTGCTGGCGCACCCGTACCTGGAGAATTATCCTGCGATTTCGGATGCCATCCTGGGAATTAACAGCATGCAGTTGCAGAGCCAGGGAACCCTGGTTGGTGAACTGTGTCAGCGACCACGCTGCTGGTTTTTCCGCAATGGACAGGAATTGCTTGACCGGCAGGGGCATGTCTCCGAGGGAGACAACCGATTCCATGCCATCATGGGTAATTCAGGACCTGCCAAGTTCGTGAGTAGCTCTCGCATTGGTCCGGCCCTGATTGCTGTCGATGCCCAGTTGCGAGTCATTGGTCCGGACACGGATGAGGAACAATGGATTTCAGCAGCAGATTTCTTCGTGACACCACGTCACGAGGAGCAGCGAGAAACGGTCTTGTTGCCTGGTCAGCTGGTGACGCATGTGCTGCTGCCAGCGCTGGATAGTCGCTATAACGCAACCTACGAGGTGCGACATGGCGAAGGACCTGATGATCCATTGGCCGCGGCGGCGGTTTCACTGACGCTCGAGGGTGGCGTGGTGCAACAGGCACGCGTCGTCCTGGGCCAGGTTGCTCCGACGCCCTGGATTTCGTCGGCTGCTCGGGATGCCCTGGTGGGGCGTTCGGTCGATCACGATACGGCAGAGGCAGCGGGCCAGGCAGCAGTTGCCCAGGCAACACCGCTGTCCCAGAATGGATACAAGGTTGATCTTGCTGCAGTGGCAGTCAAACGCGCGGTGCTTCGAGCCGCCGGTATTGAAACGGGAGGTTTTTAATTATGGCTTTCGAAAAGAAATACGATACGCCCGAGGTAATCACCAATCCTGGTTGTGTTCACTTGCGTAACAAGGCAATGTGTGTGACCGGGCAAATGGAGTCTACGGTTTCCCCGGATGAGGAAGGGAGCCAGTATCACTGGTGCAATATTACCCAGCATATCCTTGGTCCGGATCAGCAGGATGTGAATCGACGCGATTGCACGTGCGATCGTGGATGCTATTGCAACGTTCGTTAATCCACTAAACCCGGTTCCGTAACGAACGCCCTGGATGCGATGCTTACAACCCGTGTCACGTGACTAGTTCACGCGGCACGGGTTTTTTGTAGTTGCGCTTGGTTCACCAGTCTGTTTCTGCTCCATCACGGTTCATTAATTCTGTTATAAAGAGGGAATATCCTGTCCTGTTAAGTTATCTATACCACTGTAGGCAGGGCGATTATTGAAAAGGGATGTTGGATATGATCCGTGAGATATCGAGTCAGCTGATCGTGCTGGGTGCCATCGGGATGCTGTCGCTGGGCGGCTGTGGTGATGCTTCTTACACCAGCATGGACACCGCGATGCCACAGGCAGCGATGGATTTTGGGGCGGCAGGAGACGTCGAGGAATCCGCTGAAATAGCCAACGCGGAATTCGATGCCGAATCCGGTAGTGACATGCCCGCCAGTTCAGATGCGGCCCTGGAAACCAATCGCCAGTTGATCTACGTGGCTGACGTGCGACTGGTGGTGGAGGACTTTTCCACGCTGGAAGGAAAACAGGGTATCTCGCAGCTCATCGAGAAACATGGTGGACACGCGGCCGATATGTCGATTGATCGCAACCAGGGTCGCGCTCGATCCGGCCAGTGGCGGGCCCGTATCCCGGTGAAAAACTACCGGGCATTCCTGGATGACCTCAAGGAACTGGGGGTCCCGGAGCACTTCCGTGAGACGACCGAGGATGTGACGGCCCAGTATGTGGACCTGGATGCCAGGATCCGCAACAAGAAACAACTGGAAACCCGCATCCTGGAGTTGTTGGGCAGGACCGTTGGGAAGGTATCCGATTTGATCGAGGTGGAACGAGAACTGGGACGTGTGCGGGGAGAGATCGAACGGATGGAGAGCATGTTTCGCTCGTTGAAGAGTCGCATCCAAATGACCACCGTGACGATCAATGCTCGCGAGGAACGTGGTTACGAACCACCCCAGGCACCCTCGTTCGGAAGTCGCATTAGCAAGGCCTGGTCCGATTCCATTTACGGGCTGGGTGAGGGTCTCAAGAACTTATTGATTGGCCTGGTCAGTGTGATCCCGTGGCTGGTCCTCTGGGTTCCTGCCGGCGGAGTGTTGTGGTTGCTCTGGCGTCGCTGGCGCCGCCGGCGCCGTGACGGATGAGCCGGCTTTGTTCTTGGGTTCCAGGTTGACCAGGATGATCCCGATTGCCACGCAGACAGCGGAAAGTGGTAGCCAGGAAGAATAGGGATCATCGCGAAAGGCAAAGGCAAAGAGTAGTCCAAACAGTGGTGTACTGAAACTGTAGATCGAGATCTGGAAGGCGGCGTGCTTGCGCAGCAGGTGTGCCTGGATGGCGAAGCAAAGACCTGCCACCAGGAATCCCTGGTAGGCAATCCCCAGGAGTGCTGCCGTGACCTGCGAGGAGAAGTGTGCTTTTCCCACTGCTGCGGACCATTTTGAGAAATCTTCAAACAGGCTCGTGTAGAGGATGAAGAAGATCACCCCCACGATGTCATGCCAGAGGATGAATCGTCCTGGTGGCATTCGCTTGACCACATGCTGCGTGTAAAGAATCTTGACGGCCAGGATCGCGGCGCTGCCGATCAGCAGCAGGTCGCCTGCCAGGCTCGGGGAATCTGCCTGCAGGCCGTCCTGCCGTTCTTCGTAAATCATGAAGGTCAGCATCACTCCCCCCGCTGCCACGAGTAGGCCTAGCACTTGCCGGGTGGTCATGTGCAGTGTCTTGAGCACGAGATGTTCCAGTGCCACGATCCAGAAGACGAAGGTGTTGATCAACAGCGTGGCGTGGGATGAATTACTCTTCTCGATTCCCATGGTGAAAAACGTGATCTGGAAGAAGAGCAAGACGCCACCTCCCAGGATCCACTTGGTTTCACTGCGTAACAGTTTTCGTGATGAACCTTCGAACTGGCACCAGAAACACATGAATAGCGCTGCCAGGCCGAAGCGAAATGCCGAGACAGCTACCGGGGGCAACAGGTCTACCGAGTAGCTCACGGCGACCGGGGTACCGCCCCAGAGAGCGGCGGTCATGAGAATTAGCAGTGCGGAGCGAAGCCCGATGGGTTGGGGAGCATGAAAATCTGGTCTAGAATTATCCGCATCGTGTGGCATCAGTTGTTCTCAAATACCCACGTCCGTGGGTGATTCTTTCCAGTAGGAGCAGGTCATGGGATATTGTGGAATTCAAACACTTGCGTACCTGGTTTGCCTGGTCGTCGTGGCACCCGGCCAACAGCCAGCCAGCGTGGTCAATGTACGGGACCTGGGCGCCGTCGGCGATGGCCGAACCGATGATACGAAAGCGATCCAGCGCGCTATCGACCAGGTGGCCAGGACGGGCGGACGGGTCTTGTTGCCTCCTTCCAGGCAACCCTACATGATTCACAATGCCCTGACGATTCGATCCAGCAACACCGAATTGTACGGTCCCGGAGCAACCATCAAAATGGCAGATCATGCGATCGATGGAAAAGTTATCGATTGCGTGGAAATCGTCGGTACCGAGAAAGAGGTCGTGCGGAACGTGATCATTCGAGGATTGACGATCGACGCGAATTACTGGCAGCAGGAAAACAGCTACAATCCGCGGGGAATCGATTCGGATTGGGCCACCCAGGTACTGATCGACAAGGTGACGATTCAGCGAGCTTTTGTCGGGTTAACCTTTGGCATGGGAGTGACTCATAGCGAGGCGCGGGATTGCCTGATTACCCAGTGGCATAACGATGCCTACGATGCCAGTGGCGATGGACTCAGTGGCAGCTGTCATCACATTCGGTTCGTCCGCTGCCGAGCCGTCAACAGCCCAAACGAAAGAGACGGGGGACTGGCTGGCAGTCGCGATGATGCCTGGGAACTGGAAGATGGTTGCTTCGATGTGGAACTGGTCGACTGCGTGGTCGAAAATGCTGGCGGTACCGGATTCGGAGTTCGTAACCATGCTTCCACCAAACGCGTGGATACTCGCAATATTCGCTTCCTGCGCTGTCGTGCGACGGGCCTCAAGAGTCGTGGCTTTTATGTGCGCGGTGGTACCGACCGGGTCACGGTGACCAACGTGATGTTGGAGAATTGCCAGAGTGACAGCCGGTGTACATTTTACCAGGGAACACAGGGACTTCAGATCAAGGGCGGGAAGTTTACTGGACCGGTACTGATCGGGATGGCCGCGGACAATAAATTGAGCCGGGACCTGGCTAATGCACCGGCCCAAACCGTGACGTTCGAGGACGTCCGGTTCGACGTCCTGAAGCTTAACCTGCAGGCTGGTGCCCAGGGGAAAATGCGTTACCTACCGCGGGTCCAGGGAAAGGAAGTGCAGGTCCTCAAGCAACTTGAAGTCTTTGGAAAACGTGAACGACTCCAGCTTACCAATAGCCAGTTACCGGCACCCAACTGATCAGGGGGAGGGCGGACGATTGGTAGAGGGAGTATCATGTGGTGAGTTGGCGAATCGCGGCAACAGGTGCGAGTTCTTTTCAGGAGCCAGTGATGTTATCCGGATCACTCGAGATGATTTTTCGGCAACGTGACCGTTTCGTGGGGATGCTGGCCATTTTCCTGGTGAGTGTCCTTGCTGGTTGGTTACCCCTGTTGGCAGCCGATCCGGTGAAACCGCCGGCGTCGCCTGTGGCGGCGCAGGACTCCCTGCAGTACCTGCAACTGGCTCCCGGATTGCGAGCAGAACTGGTGGCCTCCGAGCCGCTGGTGACGGATCCCGTGGCGGTTCGTTTTGATGCCCGGGGACGCATGTGGGTCGTGGAAATGCGTGATTACCCCCACGGACCTGGAGAAGGTGAAGTCCCGCAGTGCCAGTTACGTGTTCTTACCGACGAGGATGGGGATGGCTACTTTGAAACCTCCCGGATTTTCGCGGATCACCTTTTGTTCACGACCGGGATTCAGCCCTGGAAGGGTGGGGTGATCGTGACGATGGCCGGCCAGGTGGCTTACTTTAAAGATACCACGGGGGATGGCTGGGCAGATCTTAGGCAGACGTGGTACCAGGGGTTCGTGGAAGATAATTCCCAGCTCCGCGCCAACCACCCACGGTTCGCTCTCGATAATCATATCTATATCGCCAATGGTCTACGTGGTGGTGTCGTACAGGATGTCCGACGAGCGGACAGTCCCAAGGTGAATATCAATAACATGGATTTTCGCTTTCATCCGCAGTCGTTCCAGTACCAGGCGGTATCAGGGGTCGGCCAGTTCGGGTTAACCTTCGATAATGATGGCAACCGGTTTGTTTGTAGCAACCGCAACCCGGTCAAGCACGTGGTCCTCAAGAACCGGTACTTGCAGCGGTCGCCGACAGCTGCAATTTCTGCGGTCTATCATGATGCTGCCGTGGCCGGCGAGGCGTCACGACTTTTTCCCATCGCTCGCTCCTGGACCACGTCCACGCTACATGCTGGACAGTTCACTGCGGCCTGCGGGGTTTTCTGTTACCGGGGAACTGCTTTGCCAGTCGAATTTAATGGCAACGTGTTTACCTGTGATCCGACTGGCAGCCTCGTCCATCGTGAAATCATGACTGCTCGTGGTGGTACCTTTTCCGGTCGTCGCGGTCGGGAAGGCGTGGAGTTCCTGGCTTCACGGGATGAATGGTTTCGACCCGTCAACATGGAACTGGGGCCCGATGGTGCCATGTACGTGGTCGACATGTACCGGGCTGTTATTGAACATCCACGCTGGGTGCCGGCCGAACTTAAGGAACGACCGGATACACGCTTTGGTGATAACCGGGGACGCATTTATCGTATTACCGCGGCGCAGGCTCCGGCGGCGAAGCAAACGCCTGATTATTCCCAGTCCAGCGATAAACAACTGGTTCAACTCCTGGCCCACGACAATGCCTGGCAACGCGAACTGGCAGCCCGCTTGATCCTGGAACGAAAGCGTGTCGACCCCACGCCCCTGGTGCAGTCCTTGGAGAAGCTGGCGCAAGATGGAAAGACGCCGCACGCCCGTATTCACGCTCTCTGGTGCTTGCAGGGGCAAAAGAAATTGACACCCGAAACCATCGTCCACGGACTCCAGGATGAAGATGCCCATGTGCGTCGGCAGGCGGTCGTGTTGGCCGAGTCGCGATTGGCCACGGAACCCGCTCTTCGCAAACAGGTGGCTGACCTGGCCAGGGATTCCAATGCCCAGGTACGGTTCCAGGTGGCACTGAGCCTGACGCCGATTCGTAACGATGAGGAGCTTCAGCAAATAGGCCAAGTGCTGTTGCAGGGAGAAGAGGATATCTGGACCCGTCGCGCCGTTCGACTGGCAGTCGCTGAGCGTGTTGCCGATCTGCTGCTGTCGACCCTGCAGCAACCACTTCCTGAAGACCTGGATTCACATCGCAAGACGATCCTGGAACTGGTTGATGCGGCAGGACGACGTGCCAGTGAACCGCAGCTGAAAAAACTGCTGATACAGTTGATTGCACAACCAGATCAGCCACTCCAGCTTGGCAGCTTGCAGGCCTTGCTGCGATCGATGGCCAGTCGCCGGATCAGTCCGGCTAAGGTGCTGGGAAATGATACGTCCTCGCTGGATCCAGTCTTTGCACGAGCGAACCGGGTAGCAGAAGATTCGGAGGCTAACCTGTCGGATCGGACCCTGGCGATTGGCCTGCTTTCCTATGCCAGTGAGTCGGCAGGAAGTCTGGCGGGACTTTGCCAGCCGGGACAACCCCAGGTGATTCGCCTCGCAGCCATCAACAGTTTGGCTCGTCGTTCAGAAGTGGCTGCCTGGCCGGCCTTGTTGGACCGGTTTGCCAGTGAGTCGCCCGTTATTCGTCGTACGTTGCTGGACGCTGCCTTGCGTAATGTCCAGCGAACAGCCTTGCTGTTGGATCGCATCGAGGCACGCGCCATCAAGGCGGCAGAAATTGACCAGACCCGGATCAAGCGTTTACTTGAACACTCGCAACCGGCCTTGCGTGCCCGTGCGAAGAAGCTGCTGGCCGATACGATTCCGGCGGATCGAAAGAAAGTCCTGGCCGACTACCAGGTCGTTCTGAAAATGAAGGCGGTGCCGCGGTCTGGTGAGGTGATCTTCCGTAAGCAGTGCGCGACCTGCCATCGAGTGGGAACGATTGGTCACAACGTGGCGCCTGATATTGCGGACTCGCGCAGCAAGCAACCCGCCCAGCTGCTGACCCATATCCTGCAACCCAATCGCGTGATTGACAGCAACTACGTCAGCTACTCCGTGATCACCAACGCGGGCCAGGTGCTGACCGGTATCCTCACCACCGAGACCTCCACGTCGATCACGCTTCGACAACCAGAGGGAAAAGAGGTGACGTTGCTGCGCAGTGACATCGAGACGCTGCGGTCTAACGGGGTCTCCCTGATGCCGGAGGGACTGGAGAAGAATATCTCGCACCAGCAGATGGCGGACCTGATCAGCTTCATCAAGAACTGGCGTTACCTGGATGGCCAGACTCCACTCAGCCCGGGCAGCCAGTTGGAAGACTAAGGGTTGGCATCCCAGTGCCACCGGGAAAAGGTGTGTAAACTTCGGCCTTTAGCGGTGTTTACCCTTTCTAGCCCGGGTGGTGGCGGAACCATGCAGGCCATGGACAGGCGCCAAATAGTGGACAGATTTTCGTGGAGATCGTTAATTACGTGGTAGCAAGGCAGAACCGCGTTTCGAGAGAAGGAACCGAAGGGATTTACTCTGATGGAAGAGGAGTATGTTTCGTGACAGCCGGGTAATCATTCCCTGATGCTCGCGCGGCTTCTGGCCCGGTTGTCTTTCCTGTGCATTGATCCACCAAGTCAATGATAGAACGGGAGTCATGGAATGGATGTTGATCGGTTTTGGGAAATGCCCAGTGGTTGCCAGACGGATTCTGAGTCGGCGCTCATCTTTTCGGGAAAGCTTATCGACAACTGGCGTCGCCACAGGAACCCTGGCACGCATGCTGTCCTGGAAGAGTATCCTGAACTTGCAGACTGCAAGCGTGCCGTGGTCGACCTGGCCTACGAGGAATTCTGTTTGCGGGTGGAGTCGGGAGAGGATGTTGACTGGGTTGAGTTCTGCGAGGGATTCCCGCGCATCAAGGATTCCCTGCAGCGTTGTATCGCCGTGCACCTGGCGGTGGAGGATAATCCTGCTTTGCCATTGGATCCACCAGAAACAAGGTGGCCTCGGGCTGGCAACACGTTTTTTGGCTACGAGATCATCGCTGAAATTGGTCGTGGATCTTTTGCAAGGGTTTACCGGGCAGAAGAAATTTCAGTAGGGCGGCGTGCGGTCGTCATCAAGGTTTGTGAACAGCAGACCAACGAAGCGCAAATCCTGGGCAAGTTAAAGCATCCAAATATTATCCCGATTCACTCGGTGAAAGAAGTTCGGTCGGGATTGACCATTATCTGCATGCCCTTCGTCGGTATGTTCACCTTGCATGACCTGCTGGAAACAACTTATGGAGTCCACCATGATGCGAAATACCGCGGATGTGAATCGGCCGCTTTGAATAAACGCGTCGATGCCGATTATGTGAATGATGCGATCGAAATTGGTGTGCAGCTTTGCGAGGCTCTCGACTATTTGCATGGCAAGGGGATGTTGCACCTGGATCTCAAGCCGTCCAACATTCTTATCGACAAGCAACGCCAACCAATCGTGTTGGACTTTAACCTTTCTCTTGATCGGTCTGACGTAGAAATTCGTACCGGAGGTACTTTTTGTTACATGTCGCCGGAGCAGCGATGCGTTGTTTTTGCAAGCCAGGGAAACGTACGCGCACTGGATGCTCGTACCGATGTGTTTTCGGTGGGAGTAATTCTTTTCGAGCTTTTAAATGGCAAGTTGCCTTTTGGAGATAAAACACGACAGGATATTGATCCGCAACGATACAATCCACCACGGGTCCCCTGGAGTCAGCCAGGTCGGTGCGTGTCCCCGGCGGTCATGGCCGTGATCGATAAGGCGTTGCATGAAACGCCGAACCAAAGATATGGCAGTGCCCTGGATTTTGCCGAAGCACTAAGATCTCAACAGACTCGCGTTCGGCGCTGTTTTCGCTTGCTACGGGGAGAACCACGTGTCCTGGGCGCACTGGCGGTCAGTTCTGTTGTGGTACTGACAGCCGCCACCTGGCTTGTTTATGCAGCAGAATTATATCGCATGTTTCCCTGGTAAAAGCCATGGATTCCAGGACTTCGAACTGTTGTTGGAGGTATTGTTTTTCGCTACCCTGACAGGCAATGATAACAGGCCCTGCCAGTAAGGATATTTGCCATGAAACCATCTCTGCTTGTCGTTGCGTTGCTGATCTTCACACCCTGGTTTACCGTTGCCCAGGCCCAGCAGGATGCCCCGGATCCCGGTTGGAAAGTGGGTACCGCAGTTGCCAAGATAACTCCCCAGCGGCGCCTGCACATGAGAGGCTATGCCAGTCGCAAGACACCGGCCGAGGGGACCGAGCAGGACCTGTTTGGCAAGGCGATCGTTATCCAGGACGCCGAGGGGCAGCGCGTGGTCTTCATCACCCTCGACCTGATTGGGGTGCTGGCCGAACTTCGCACCAGGGTAGAAAAGGAAGTGCAGGAGAAGTACCAGTTGCCACCGCACTGCCTGCTGATGAATGCCTCGCACACTCACTGCGGACCCGCCTATGGGCGGGACGATGCCAGGGATTATTTCGATCGCCTGGCCACCAACCTGGTGAAGATTGTCGGGCAGGCGATCGAGCGACTGGAACCGGCCAGTCTCACCTACAGCCAGGCCCGTTGTAGCGTGGCCATGAATCGTCGTACACCGTCCGACAAGGGTTTCCTGAACCACCCCAATCCACTGGGACCGGTGGACCACACGGTTCCCGTCCTGGCGGCCCGCAATCCAGCGGGAGAATTACGTGCCGTTGTCTTTGGCTATGCCTGCCATAACACGACGATGGGGTTCTATCGCTGGCTGGGTGACTATGCCGGATTTGCCCAGGAGTATTTTGAGAAGGATCACCCGGGAGTGACGGCCCTCTTCATGATGGGATGCGGGGGAGACCAGAACCCGTATCCGCGCAGCGAACTCAAGTATGCTCACATGCACGGGCGTTCGCTGGCGACCGCCGTGGAAGCGGCCCTGGAAACCAACCAGGGTACTCCGCGACACCAGCGAGCGGTGCAGGGCCTGATCCAGGCCCGCATGGGAACCGTGGACCTGGAGTTCACCGACAAGGATCGTCCTGATTTTGCTTACCCTGTCCAGGTAGTCCGCCTGGGTGACGACCTGATGCTGGTTGCGCTGGGAAATGAAGTGGTGGTCGATTACTCGCTGCGGCTCAAGCGAGAGCTGGGCAAGTCGGACGGGCCTGCGATCTGGGTAGCGGGCTACTCGAATGTTTATGCGGGCTACATCCCCAGTCGACGTGTGTTGCTGGAAGGGGGCTATGAAGCCCGCAGTCGACCCTGGAAACCGGAACTGGAACAGCGGATCATCGGCAAGGTCCACGCCTTGGTCGGTCAGTTGAAAGATTAGTCCCAGGCGCAACGGTCAGCAAGAAAAGAGAAACCGCCAGCAGGTAATGGTTCGTTACCTGCTGGCGGCATGACTCAAGTGTCAGCTGCTGTGAACGACCTGTCTAGACTTTACCAGCCGCCGGGATCTCGAATCCAGCGCGGTTCTTGTCTTTCAGCAGGGCATTGGCCTCGGCGGCAAATTCACCCGTATGTCGTTCGGTCTTCGGATCGTATTCGAGCCATGGGCCGACGATGTATTCCGAACCATCCTTGGGAACGCCAACGCCATTGTTCATGATGTCGTGCAGTTTCAGGAAGTGTTCCGAAGCATTGGAATTGTCAGCAAAACCACCTGCCTTGGCATTGAAGGGAACCTTCGTGCCGAGACGGTAGGAGTTATTCATCAGGTGACCCAGCACGCAACCATAGTGAGCGTCGAGGGCATTTCCGTTGGCCATCGAGGGGTCACCGGCACGGCAGGCGGCAATGAAGCTGCCCCAGTTACCGCCAGGGGTCACCTTGCCCGGCTTGACCGAGACGTTTTCGCCCTTGCTGGAACCCTTGGCATAGTACTTGTTGCGAATGATCCTGCCACCGTCCTTGAAGTAGTACTCGTTTTCAACCTGTCGCTGGTAACCCTTGTAGTTGACGTTGCGGACATTGAAGAACGCATACTGTCCGTTGGGGTATTCGGCGATGGCAAACATCGTGTTGGGCGTTTCACCCTGGTCGTTCCATTGGAAGCGACCGCCCAGTGCCATCACGCGGACCGGATGCGTCTGGTCCTTGTCGAGTGCCCAGCGGGCAACATCTAACTGGTGAGTTCCCTGGTTGTTCATGTCGCCGTTACCGGTCTTCCAGAACCAGTGCCAGTTGTAATGAGCATAGTTACCATGGTACTCGTCGATATCAGCCGGACCTCGCCAGAGATTCCAGTCCAGGTTACTGGGAGCCGTTGAAACCGATTTCTGACCGATGCCGCCACGTGGTTTACAGCAGTAACCGTAGGAGATTTCCAGGGGGCCCCATTTGCCAGCTTGAATGGCTTCGTGCAGCCCGGCGATACCTGCGTCACTACGTCGCTGGGTACCGTGTTGAATCACGACTCCGTATTTCTTTTGCGCCTCGACAACCACGCGGCCTTCATCGCAATCATGGCTCATCGGCTTTTCGACGTAGACATGCTTGCCGGCCTGGGCTGCCCAGACCGTGATCAGCGAATGCCAGTGGTTGGGCGTGGCGACCGAAACGGCGTCAACCGTCTTGTCTTCCAGTGCCGTACGAATGTCTGAAATGCCCTGCGTGGTGAATTTTCCTTTTGCCTTGCCTTGCAGGTTCTTCATCGTGCTGCTGAGCACGTTCTTGTCCGGATCGGCCACGTAAGCGATCTCGACATTCTTTTGGGATGCCCAGCCACCGAGGTGGCTCTTGCCACGACCGTTCAGTCCGGCGACGGCAATTCGCAAGCGATCATTGGCGCCCTTGACCTTGCCTGAGGCCTGGGTGCCGGTGAGGATCAGCGAGGTTCCCGCCACGGCAGACGTGGACTTCAGGAAATTACGTCGAGTAATACGTGACATAACAGCTCTCCATGAGTGGTTGGTGTAATGGTATCCGTAACCAAGAATAATTGTTGCATGTGATTGGGTTCAATTTTAGTTGCCCTTGACGGTTTGCGTCAAACAGGGATCCGGGTGATTTTTTGATCTTCCGGGTACAGGAACGGCGCGGAAATCGATAAAAGTTACTGTAGCCAGCGCGTTTTGCCTGTTTTTAACTGGAATCGTCTCCACCGTGCGGTGCTGAGATGTTTCCGGTCCCGGGGGATTTTGCCGGGCAGAACGGTTACAGGAGCGTGTCCTGACGTATCCGGGCTGGCGGCTGCTAGTCCGTGGGCTGCCCCGAGTGCCGGAGAATGAACTGGACAATCCGGGCGGGGTCCTTGAGCGAGTGAGGATGATGGCCAATGCCCGGCTTGCTGATCACTTCAATCCTGCCACCCAGCTTCTGGAATCGTTGCTGGATAATCGTGGTGTTTTCTGCAACGGGTACGACCTGGTCACTGGCCCCCACGACATGCAGCAGTGGGATGTTCAGCTTTGCCAGTGGAGCCAGTTGATCGATGGGATTTCCCCGGAACGTTAACGCTGCGGCCTCGGTCAAGCCATAGGCCTTCAGGCAGGTTTGCCAACTGCCGGCACTTCCCTTGCCGACTCCTTTACCGCCGGGCCAACTCTTGAAGTCGCAGACCGGTGCATCGGCATAGATGCAGCTGACTTTTTCGGGATTCGCAGCGGCCCAGTTGTAGATGATCAAGCCGCCACGGCTCATGCCTTCCAGCGCGACTTTTGCAGAGAACTGGTACTCGCTGGTGAGGTACTGGTAAAAACGATTCCAGTGTTTGACTGCAACCGGGCTGCCATAAAGATTTGCCACGTCACAGTAGACCAGGTGGAAACCGCGTTTCAGCAAGGCCAGGTCTGCTTGCGGTTCATGTCCGAAGAAGCGAGCTCGCCAGATCCAGGGTTTTCCCTTGGCTGCGTTTTTGGGTGTCACGACAATGCAACGACGTTGTTGATGGACAAAGTCAAATCGCTCGTACCCATTCCAAACCGATTGCTTGCCGGGAAACGATTCGGCGGCAGTGGAGGGATGAGGGACGAGCAAGGAGCCCAGTACGAGCAGCATGATCTTTAGCAGGCGGTGCACGTTCATGGTTCTGTTTGTCTCCAGGGATTGAGTCCAGCTGCGTGATGCCTGAGCCTATCATGGGTACGAGTGGATTGCTATCCACGTGGTGGCTCGGCATCATGTCGGAAAGCCCGTGTTTTCCAGCAGGAAAAGCAGTTCATTTCATTGTGAACCGGTACCTGGTCAAGACTGGCTCCCCTTCCTTCTGGACCGACTGAGTACATGGTCTCTTGCCTTTCTTGCCGCCGTGATGAAGGACCGATTCAGAACGTCGAAATGGGCGTAAAATAACCATTTTAACTGCTTGCAATCGTATCGTTCCGGCATCACAATGGGGCAACCATTGAGTCCCACCTTGCCGTCTGGCCATGATTTTCCCCTGGCCAGGCAATTCCGGGCCAGGGCAGGATTGCTCCGCGGCCCGAAAAAAGAGTCGAGCGAGACATGATGGATCAGGGAGTGTTTGAAATCGCGGCGACAAGCCATATCCAGAGATTTATTTTTTGATGGAAAGATAGAAGACATGTCGGAACAAGAACAAGATGCAGCAGTTGGAAATCCAGTTTTGGACCAGGGCGATGACATTCAAACGGTCAAGGAATTGAATGATGCCTACCAGGAGATGACCTCGCAATTGAGCAATGTCATCGTGGGGCAGACCCACGTGATTGAGCAGGTCTTGATCTCGATGTTTTGTCGAGGTCACGTGCTGCTGGTCGGAGTGCCGGGGCTGGCCAAGACGCTGCTGGTCAGTACCATCGCTCAATCGCTTCGATTGGACTTCAGTCGCATCCAGTTTACTCCCGACCTGATGCCGTCGGATATCACGGGTACGGACGTGCTGGAGGAAGATCGCACCACGGGTAAACGTGTTTTTCGTTTCGTGCGTGGCCCACTTTTCACCAACATGGTGTTAGCCGACGAAATCAACCGTACTCCTCCCAAGACCCAGGCGGCCCTGTTGGAAGCGATGCAGGAACATCGCGTCACAATCGGGGAACAGACCTACGAACTCGAGGAACCCTTTTTCGTGATGGCCACGCAAAATCCGATCGAGCAGGAAGGAACGTATCCGTTGCCGGAAGCCCAGTTGGATCGTTTCATGTTTAACGTGATCGTGGATTATCCCACGGTGGACGAAGAGTCCCAGATTATTAAACAGGTAACGGGCACCTATGCAGGCGAGGTGGCTCCGGTACTCAGCGGTGAAGATATCCAGCGTTTACAAGCTATTGTTCGTCGCGTACCTGTTGCTGATCACGTGATCGACTACGCCCGGGACCTGGCCCGCAACTCGCGACCGAACCAGCCGGACGTACCGGATTTCGTGAAGGAAATGGTTGCCTGGGGTGCCGGTCCACGCGCAGGAATTTACCTGGTCCTGGCCGCCAAGGCGCGGGCCATCCTGCATGGTCGATTTCACGCGACTACCGAGGATGTCAGCGAGGTCGCCCTGCCGGTGTTGAGGCATCGTGTTCTCACGACCTTCAACGCTGAGTCCGCCGGGGTGACTAGTGATGATGTGGTTCGGATGCTTTTGGAACACGTTCAGGCGGCTGATCCCGTTGCCGTCTAGTTGATGTTCCCAACAGGGATGTGATGGTCCACCTGTCATGGATTATCATGGTTTTAAGCGAGGGAAGTGCATCTATGAGTGAGCAGGTTGTCGATCACACCTACCTGAGATTATTGCGCAGCGAAGCACTTGGTCGTATCTCGCGACTGGAACTCATTGCTCGCGGGGTCGTGGAAGGTTTCGTAACCGGGCGTCACCAAAGTCCCTACAAGGGAACCAGTGTCGAGTTTGCTGAGCATCGCCAATACGTGCCCGGCGACGACCTGCGGAACCTGGACTGGCGCGTGTTTGCCAAGAGTGATCGCTACTATATCAAGCAGTACAAGGAAGAAACGAACCTGCGGGCCACGATCCTGCTGGATGCGTCCGGATCGATGGCCTACGCTGGTGACCGGGCCGCTCCCATCGATGGTGAGCCGGTTTCCAAGTTCGATTATGCGCGTTACCTGGCCGCTTCCCTGACCTACCTGCTGGTGAACCAGCAGGATGCCGTTGGCCTGGTCACCTTTGATACCGAGGTGAAACAGTATATTCCAGCGCGTTCCAATGCACGGCATATTCGCGTCTTGCTGCAGGAAATGGATAAGATCACACCGGCAGAGGATACCGGTTTGGGGCCTATTTTTCATGATGTTGCTGAACGTGTGCATCGACGCGGTGCCATTATCGTGATCAGCGACCTGTTTGATGATGTCGAATCGCTCACCAAGGCCTTGCATCATTTTCGCTATCGCAAGCACGAGGTCATTCTGTTGCACGTGATGGCTGACGAGGAAATTACTTTTCCCTTCGATCGCTGGAGTGATTTTCGCGACCTGGAAAACGTAGGCGTTCATGAAGAACTCGATCCCCGGACCGTGCGAGCGGAGTACCTGGAACGCGTGCAGGAGTTTATCAATCGCGTGGAATCGGAATGCGGTCAGATGGAAGTCGATTACGTGCCCATGAATACGAAGATCCCCTTCGACGTGGCACTCGCTGGTTTCCTGGCCACGCGGCAGCAACGGAGTAGCTAGAGACGTGCAACGAGTAGATTGAATTTATTTACTGATCACCTGATCCTGATATGACATTTATTAACCTGTACATCTTGTTTGGCCTTGGCGGGATCAGCATCCCTGTCATTATCCACCTCTTCAATCGTCGCAAGGCCAAGGTGATTGAATGGGGTGCCATGAAATTCCTGCTGGGTTCCCTGATCAGTCGCAAGCGACGAGTGCTGGTCGAGGAAATCATCCTGATGGCATTGCGTTGCCTGCTGGTGGCCGCCTTGGTGCTGGCGGTTTCACGTCCCTTTTCACCGGTGCAGCCAGGGATTTCCTGGTTGATCCTGCTGCCGTTGATCCTGGGCGCAACCATCCTGCTGGCGACTACCACGATCATGGCGCGTGATCGTCGTTGGCAATGGGCCCTGTATGCATCGGTCGCGCTGCTGGTCGTCAGCCTGGTGACCATTAGCCAGTATGAAGATGTGGTGCAATCAGAGAACTGGCAGTCCGTGGGTAAGCAGGACGTGGCGATCGTGATTGATGGCTCCAGTTCCATGCGGCTGACCGTGAAAGGAAAGACTAATTTCCAGAGAGCGCTGGATGAAGCTCGCGAATTGATCCGGGCGCTGGGTCCTGATGATGCGGTCACCATTATCGTTGCCGGAGGACATACCGATGTCCGGACTCCGATTCCGGTCAGCGTGCGGGGGAATATCGATGAGCTTCTCGAGGACCTGCAGCCAGAGGGTGGCCCCATGTCCATCCTGGAGGCAATAGAGAAAGCCGGGATCAGCCTCGCCCGAGGTGATAACAGTGCCAAGAAAATTGTCCTGATCAGTGATGGGCAAAACGTGGGCTGGGATACGAGTAAACCGGAACGCTGGCAGTACGTGGCCCAGGCCCTCGAGCAATTACCGACCAAGCCGCGCGTGGTCACCCGCTTCCTTGAGTTGCCCAAGACTTTTCGTAATATTGCGCTTAGTTCCATGACGCTTTCGCGTACCGTGGTGGGAACCGATCGCAGTGTTTCCATTGATGTGCAGGTCGAGAATACGGGACGCGAGATCGTGGAACCCGATGGTGTTCAGCTGCAATTCCAGGACGGTACCGTCGTTACGGAACCGCTGGACCCGATCGAGCCGGGAGAATCCCAGCACGTGCGGTTTTCACACCAGTTCCAGCAAAATGGAACCCAGGTGCTGACCTCCAGGATTACGTACAACGATGACCTCCTGGATGACAATGAGCAATCGCTGGTCGTCCAGGTGCTGGCAACCCTGCCGGTGCTCCTGGTGGATGGTTCGGCCCAGGTGCGAGTAGAGGAACGGTCCACGTTTTTTCTCGAAATGGCACTCGCACCGCCAGAGGAAGAAGAGTTAACCGAGGAAGAGTCCCCGTTGGGACGACAATTGGTAACCGTGCGGTCCGTGGCGGCACCCGACCTGGATGAACGAATTCACTTCGAAGATTACCGTGTCGTGATGTTGGTCGATGTGCCTCGCCTGGGAGCGAGCGCAGCAGAAAAACTGGCTAGTTACGTATCCCATGGTGGTGGACTCCTGATTGCCCCGGGTGAACGGAGTGAAGCTGCATTTTACAATGGCTGGCGATTGCCTGACGGGCAGCCGCTGGTACCTGCCAGGATGGTACAGCGAGTCAATGTTCCCGAGGATCTTGATGGGATCGCTCCCGCGCTGAAGCAGTGCAACCATGCTGCCTTTACCCGTGTGATCGCCAACGAAGCCACGGATCTGGACACCGCCCTGGTGACCGCTTACTGGCAACTTCAGGTGGACCCTGCTGATGCGGGTGCCACGACAGGGGCCCAGCTTGACGGCGGACATCCGTTGCTGGTGGAACGAGCGGCCAGCGATGGTCTGGTTGCCCTCAGCGCGATCTCGTTGGATGACAATGGAAATAATTTGGTCACGTTGAATTCTTTCCTGCCCCTGGTGCATGAGTTGACTTACCACCTGGCCGCGCGGGATATGGTCCAGTTGAATTATTCGCCGGCAGAAATTATTACGCTGGACTTCCCCTTCGTTAGCAGTGGTGAAACGGCTCCGGATGCTGCCACGGCTTCACTGCGACGTACGGTTGAGGTGAAGCATCCCAGCGCGGATCAAATTGACCAGGCCGCGGTGGAAATCCAGGATGAGCGTATGATGGTCACCGTGGTGGGGGCTGAAAAACCAGGGGTCTATGCCTTGCAGTTACCATCCGCGTTGAGTGACAACATGTCTGACCTGGTCGTGAAACAGGATGACCAGGCGAGCGGTGTGCCGTTCGCCGTGGAACTGGTGATGGATGAAAGTTACCTGGAGGGACTGAGCGCTGCCCAGGAAGACATTGCGAAAGATCATTTTGAACCTTTTAAGTACTTTCGTGCCCGGGACAACGAGCAGTTGATTGCTGCGGTGAGCGGCAATATTCCAGGTCATGAACTATGGAAATACCTGGCCGTGGCGGCCCTGGTGATCCTGCTGGTGGAGTGTTTCGTGACTCGCTGGGTGGCCCAGAGACGCAAGTCGGATTCCATGCCGACGGTCAGTTTTGTATCGGAAGGTGAGCGTTTGAACAGTTTTCGTGATCGAGCTCGAGAAATGGTTTCCCAGGTTCGAGTGAATTGAGTTGCTTGTATGTCTATAGCCATTGAACGACCGGAATTATTATCTGCCGACTGGCCTACGCCGGCGTTGGCGCTGATCTTGGCGCTGGCGATCGTGGTTTGGGTAGTGTCGCATGGGTTGCGTCAGCGTTGGGAGCTGGCCCGTATTCCCGCAGTATTGTTCTGTATCGTGCGTGTTGGCATCGGTTATGCCACATTGTGGCTGACCTGTAGCCTGTTGGTTCGCTGGATTGTTTTTGCCACCAGTTGGTCGCTCGCGGGCTTATGCCTGGCATCAGCTGCAGCGGTGGAAGCAGTTTTGATGTTGTATCAACTGGAACGCCAGACGGTCACACGTCGAACCGGCCTGGCGCTGGTCTGCCTGAGAACGACCATGTTGCTACTGGTCGTCCTGATGATCCTGCAGCCAGTCATTGTCTGGGAGCAGGAACATGTTGACGAGCGCATCGTGGCAATCCTGGTGGATGATTCGGCGTCCATGGATATTCGCGATGATCAACTCACGGAGTCGGAACAGATTCGGTTGGCGCACCTGTTTAATCCTGAACTGGCGAAACGGCCCTATGATCTGGATGGTATGACGGCACAGTTGAGTCGTGCCACGAACCGTCTGAACCTGGAATCAGCCAGCCTGGTGCGTTTGCAGGAATCTCCCCAGGAAGATCTTGGCCGGACGTTTGAACTGCGCCGGGAACCTCTTGTCCAGGTCGTCCAGGAACTGCGAGCAATGTTGGTGGAACAGGGAGCCGGTTTCAGTAAACTGCTGGATGCGGACTTGAAGCTGGCCCAGGGAACATTGGCGCTGGCTGGTAAACTGCGTGACCGGATTGAAAACCAGGCGATCAGTCGGTTGGTTGAGTGTCAAAAAGAACTGAGTGGATCGCAGAAAGATACAGCCGCTCGGGTTGCGACAGTCGTGGATCACCTGCAGGGTGTGGCCAACGAACTGCGGGCTGCCAACCAGGAATTGTTAGCATTGGTGGAAACGGTCGACAAG
>JAZADA010000364.1:0-4520 GCA_036124135.1 Planctomycetota bacterium
CCGCAAAGGTCGTGAAGTGGAACTGCGTGTTTCGGCTAAAAAACCGCGCGTCTGCCATCGCCAGCGGCAACCACTCTTTTGAAATACTGGTCGTGGTGGGAAACCTGGAAATGGTTCGTACAGGGTTAAAAACACTCTGGAAAACCAGTTTCGCAGGTGATCCGTAGAACCAGCCCCAAAAAAACTTAGACTGGCACCGTTTTTTGCCGACGGCTATAATAGCCATTGACTTCGAGATTCCGCGTGCGAGACGAACCACTGATTTTATCTGAAGGTCGCTATCATGCTTACCGTCTTCGATCCAGCAGACCGGCAAAACCAGTTTTGTGATGGCCTTTCCCGTCGCAACTTTCTCAAGATTGGCTCCCTCGGGGCAGCCGGCCTGAGCCTGCCACAATTACTTGCTGCCGAGTCCAACGCTGGCATTCGCAAATCAACCAAGTCCGTCATCCTGATCTACCTGGTCGGCGGCCCACCTCACCAGGACATGTTTGACCTGAAGCCCGAGGCGCCACGTGAAGTGGCCGGCCCGTGGCGTCCCATTGAAACCAACGTTCCCGGTATCGAGATCGGTGAACTGCTGCCGATGATGGCCAAGCGGATGGACAAGTTCACCGTGATCCGTTCCCTGAACGATGCCCAGAGTGGTCATGATGCCATCCAGTGCTACACCGGTCGAACGCATGCCGGTCCCATCCCCACAGGTGGCTGGCCCCAATTCGGCTCCGCGGTTGCCAAGATCCAGGGTCCGGCGATTCCCTCGACGCCCCCGTTCATCAGCATGTGCTATCCATGCACGCATGGCCCCTACAATGAACCCGGTCCCGGTTACCTGGGTATATCCCAGGCCCCATTCCGCCCGATGGGCCCCACTCGCAAAGACATGATTCTCAATGGCGTGACGACCGATCGGCTGGCCGATCGTAAGACGCTGCTCGCCAGCGTAGATCGTTTCCGACGCGAATCTGACAGCAGTGGAATGATGGATGGACTCGATACCTTTACCGAGCAAGCTCTCGGAATCCTGACCTCGTCGCGACTGGCAGAGGCCCTGGACCTGTCCCAGGAAGACCCCCAGATCGTTGAACGCTATGGAACCGGAGATCCTACTACCTTCATCGATGCCAATGGAGCACCTCGGGTACCCCAGAGCTTCCTGGCCGCGCGTCGGCTAATCGAGGCGGGCGCTCGGGTCGTCACCGTTAATTACAGCAAGTGGGACTGGCACGGCGGACTCAATGCCGAAGGCCGCAAAAACAACTCGATCTTCCTGCGTGAAAAAGAAGATTTCCCCATCTTTGACAACGCTATCACGGCGCTGGTCGATGACCTGCACCAACGAGGCATGGACAAGGACACCGCCGTCCTGGTCTGGGGTGAGTTCGGCCGCACACCGAAGATCAGTGCCAAGGTCGGCCGTGACCACTGGCCACGTGTGGCCTGTGCCCTGATGGCGGGCGGTGGCATGCGGCATGGCCAGGTGATTGGAGCCACAGACCGACTTGCAGGTGAACCTGTCGATCGCCCCGTTTCATTCCAGGAAGTCTTTGCCACACTCTATCGCCACCTGGGAATCGACACCCAACAGGCCACGATTCATGACCTGCATGGACGGCCTCATTACCTGGTGGATCCTGATAAGCATCCACTTCCGGAACTGATCTAGGCCTGATGACCGTGTCCAGCATTCGCAGCGCCGAACGAGCTTTCTGCGGCCGCCCCCGTCCCTGCCGCTTGCTCCGTATTTTCCTTACCTGCTCCCTGCTGGGTGGCACGTTCACCCTGTTCCCTGTCACGATCATTGGTGCAGATCCCGAAACGGACCACTGGCCTCAGTGGCGAGGTCCGCTGGCAACCGGCGTGGCTCCCACCGGTAATCCCCCCGTGGAGTGGAGCGAGACCAAGAATATCCGCTGGAAGACCTCGCTTCCTGGCAAGGGCCATTCCACGCCTGTCATCTGGGGCAAGCATGTTTTCGTCACCACGGCGATCCCGGACGGAGCGGCCCTGGAACCTCGGTTCAGTGGCGTCCCCGGGGCTCATGACAACGCTGCGATCACGCACCATCAGCAATATGCAGTCCTGGCCCTGGATCGACGCACGGGCAAGATCCTCTGGAAACGCACAGTCAATCGCCAGTTACCTCACGAGGGGGCCCACAACACGGCCAGCCTGGCGTCACACTCCCCGGTCACCGATGGGAAACGGGTCTATGCATCATTTGGGTCGCAAGGAATTTACGCACTGGACATGGAGGGCAAAACGAGTTGGCAAGTACAACTCGGAAAGATGACCACCAAGCATGGTCATGGTGAAGGAAGCTCACCAGCCTTGTTTGGTAATACGCTGGTGGTCAACTGGGACCACGAGGGCACTTCCTTTGTCATTGCCCTGGACGCCACCACGGGGAAACAGCAATGGAAAAAGTCACGCGATGAAGTCACCTCCTGGGCAACGCCAATCGTCGTACAACATGCAGGCAAACCCCAGGTCATTGTCAGCGGAACCGGCCGGGTTCGCAGTTATGACCTGGCCACGGGAAAGATCAACTGGCAATGCGGTGGACTCTCGGCCAATATCGTCGCCTCACCCGTAGCGGCCGATGGCATGGTGTTCGTTGGCAGCAGCTACGAGATACGCGCACTTTTTGGGATCCGACTTGAAGGTGCACGTGGCGACATCACGGGCAGCAAGCAGGTTGCCTGGAGTCGCACACGCGGCACACCCTATGTCCCGTCTCCCCTGCTTTATGGCGAGGCACTCTATTTCCTGTCGCATTACCAGGGAATCCTTTCCCGGGTGAACGCCAAAACAGGAAACAATCAGCCGGGGTCTTTCCGACTCGGCCCACTGGGAAACATCTACGCCTCGCCTGTCGGGGCTGCCAACCGTGTCTATATTACCGACCTGGACGGCCAGACGCTGGTCATGGCGCATGATGGGGTCCCGCGGGCACTGGCCCTCAACAAGCTGGACGACCAGTTCAGTGCCTCGGCTGCGATTGCCGGCAATTGCATTTTCCTGCGCGGTGAAAAATCGCTTTACTGCATCGCGAAAGAATCGCCAGGGAATTGACCCAAAACGCGACCTCGCTTCTGCTATATTACGGGCTCCCTGGATCCATTCCCGTAACGAGGTCAGAACCATGGCACTGCGATTCCTGTACCGCACTTCTAGTGACTGTCACCCGTTTCTTTCGTTGCTGACGCTGCTGTTGTTCCTGAGCGGCAATTCTTTCCTCCAGGGTCAGGCCGTCGTCACGAAAGCCAACGGTGCTGCCGCTGATTTTCAGCCAGCGAGGTTCACGGTACCGGACGGATTCACGATCGAACTGGTGGCCGGCCCACCCTTGCTGCACCATCCGACGCTGGGCTGCCTGGATGACCAGGGGCGACTGTTTATCGCCGATAATGCCGGTGTCAATCTTTCGGCGTCTGAACTGGAAAAACAACTACCCAACTCGGTGCGCATGCTGGAGGATACGGATGGAGATGGCCGTTTTGACAAGTCCACTCTCTTCGCGGACAAGATGACCTATCCCATGGGCGGTGCCTGGCATAACGGTGCCCTCTACGTGGCCTCCCCCCCTAATATCTGGCGACTGGAAGATACCGACGGAGATGGCGTTGCCGACAAACGAGACGTGCTAGTCAGCCAGTTTGGCTATACCGGTAACGCAGCCAGCATTCACGGTTGCTTTACCGGACCCGATGGACGCATTTACTGGTGTGACGGCCGGCACGGTCACGAATTCCGCGACAAGGAAGGCCAGGTCACCAGCAAGCTGGCCGGTTCCTATATTTTCTCCTGTAAGCCAGATGGTTCCGACGTCCGTATCCACTGCGGTGGTGGCATGGATAATCCCGTGGAAGTTGATTTCACGGATGAGGGTGAAATGCTGGGAACGGTCAACATCATGTACACGCGTCCTCGTATCGACTGCCTGGTTCACTGGCTTTACGGGGGTGTCTATCCTCACAGTGAACGGGTGCTGTACGAGCGCAAACGCACGGGCGACTTACTCGGGCCGGTACACAAGTTCGGTCACGTTGCCGTGTCAGGTACGATGCGTTACCGCAGCGGCAACGTGGAACCCGAATTCCAGAACAACTTCTTCACAGCGCTCTTCAATGGTGGCAAAGTGCTCCGCGTCGAACTACAACGCCAGGGTGCAACCTTTGCAGCCGTACAGCGTGAGTTTCTTTCCGGGATCAGCCCGGATATCCATATTACGGATGTTCTCGAGGATGCTGACGGCAGCTTACTGGTCGTCGATACCGGTGGCTGGTTTTACCGCGGATGTCCAACGTCCCAGTATTCCAAACCTGATATCAAGGGAGCAATCTATCGCATTCGCCGTCGCGACAGTAAACCGATCGACGATCCCTGGGGAAAAGATATTGCCTGGAACGATTTAAAATCAGCCCAGCTGGTTAGCTTGCTTCAAGACAACCGATTCAAGGTCCGTGAGCGGGCCATCGCAGAATGCGCACAGCGCGGCAGTAGTATCGTCCATATTC
>JAZADA010000365.1:0-10107 GCA_036124135.1 Planctomycetota bacterium
GGCCATGATCCCGACGAGTTTTTTGCCCCCGTCGTCAGCGGGTTGATAAATCGGTGTTGAAAAAGCGACTTTCCAGATCTTGGTGGTCGTGCTTTGGAAGACAGCTGAGAGGTGTGACTCCTGGACAGGAGTGATTTCCGGTGTGCGGATCTCTCGGGCAAGGTCCCTGGGGCCCCCGTGGAAATAGGTTCGGAAACAGAAGTTTTTGCCGACGCTGTTCGAGGTGATGGCCTTATCGTCGTAGGCAACGGCGGTGATGGTACCATGCGGGTCCAGTACGAACAGGCTGGCAAACTTCGGGGCCCCTGGATCCGTGGACAATCGTGCCAGCCGGCGGTCGAGTCTTTCCTGGAGATAATCGTGAAGCTTGCCCTGCTGGAGATCCTGGCTGAATTGATCACGTGCCTGCTGGATAACATTCGCAGAACCGGGTTTTGCTTTTTCAAGCTCCCGGATCTCCTGGAGACTCGGAAGTTGGTTCACGCGCAGCATTTGCTGTTGAAGTGCTTCCTGGTTAGCTTCTTCTTCCACGATTTTGAAGTATCGGGCTATCTCTACCTCGAATGCTTTCGCGGCATACTTGGCAAACCAGGCATTGCTCTTGTAGACGCGGTTGCGAACCGCAGTCTGTGCCTCTCGCATGGTCTGGTTGTACCAGTAGCTGCCGAACATGGTCATCATGATCAGCAGGAACATGGGACCGAGGATACCCAGGATAAGTAATGGTCGCCGCGCACGATTGCGGTGCCGCATGTCGAGGGCTTGCAGTAGATCCGGGACATTCTGAAATCGCTGATCAGGATTGGGAGCCAGGCAGCGGTGAAGGATTTCCGTCAGGCTGCGATCGATCCCCGCCTGTCCGGAAATCCTGGGGAATTCCGTTTGTCGGTTGATCAATTGTCGGTATTTGGCCAGTCGCTTATCGAGGCCACCGACGGTATCCAGTTCCTGCAGGACATGGGAGCTGCGATGTGGCGGGTTGCCAGTTAACATTCGGTAGAGAATAGCTCCCAGCGCATAGATGTCCCAACGTACGTCCGGCACGGCTTGCAGGTGTGCCTGCTCTGGTGCCATGTAGAAAAGGGTTCCCAGGGCGGGGGTTTGTTCATGCGAAAGCCGTGATTGTCCAAAATCGGCCAGGCGTGGCTTATGGTCCTGGTCGAGAAGAATGTTGGCCGGTTTGAGGTCGCAGTGCAGTACTCCCTTGTTATGGGCGTGCATCAGGCCGATGACCATTTCCCGAAAGATTTCCACGGCTTCGGCTGTCCCCAGTGTGGGTTGCGTTTTCAGGTAGTCTTCCAGCGATCCATTCTCGACGTATTCCATGACGTAGTAAGGTGGTTCGCTGTCCCATCCCACGTCCAGCAGTTGGACGACATACCGATCGGCTGACAGGAAGACCAGTTTTTCGACTTCCCGGGAGAGCAAGGACCAATCAACGCCACTGGAATGTAGATAGAATTTAACAGCGACCTGGCGGCCTGTATTTTGATCGGTGCCGACCCATACCTCGCCATAGGCGCCGCTACCGAGAAATCTTTCCAGCTGGTAGCCCGGAACGGTTGCCGGCGGTTGTGACTTTTGCAGGCTTAACTGCTGGGCCTGGCGCTGGTCTTCACCGCTTTGCCGCTGCGTGAATTCAGAGCTCATGGAGAGGGGTCCTGGTCGTTTGGCTCATGCCGGGAGAGGTACAGCCGTCTATGTTAGTCGGTTTGATTCGTAGTCTGCAAGGAGCTAATTCCCGGCGTTTGTAGCTGTTGAGCTCTGTTCGGAACGTTTAGAATTGTAGCAGCTGTTGAGCCGTAGCGATCCATTTTTTTGATTTCAGTGAGGTGACCATACCGTGCCTGTTTCACTTGCGTTTGATCGACCCGCCGTGGCGGTTCATGGTATTGGGCGTTTCATGGAGTCTTTCCCACGGACCGTGATATTGTTGCTGGCTGGAATTGGTTTCCCGTTGTTCGGATCCTCTCCGGCGGTTGGGCAGGAACAGCCCCTGGACGGAAACGAGGGACGTGACTTGTTGCTGCGGAATTTTCGGCCGGTGCCTACCCTGAAAGTCCCCCAGCACCTGCTCAAGCAGGCCCGTTTTCCCGTGGTCGATATGCATACTCATTTTTTTCACCGCCTGAAGCATTCGGCCGATCAGCTGGATCATTTTGTCGAGTTAATGAATCGTCATAATATCGCCGTTTGCGCCAGTCTCGATGGCCGGCTCGGGGAGACGTTTACCGAGCACCGGAAGTATTTGTGGACACGGTACCAGGACCGCTTCCTGATCTTTGTGAACGTGGACTGGGTGGGATCAGGTAATCGTGAGAAACCGGAAACCTGGGATTGCCAGCGTCCGGGCTTTGCCCGTCGCGTGGCGCAGCAACTGACCGAGGCCAAGGAGCAGGGAGCCAGTGGGCTTAAACTGTTCAAGCAGTTTGGGCTTGGTTACCGCAATCCGGATGGCACGTTAATGCGGATTGATGATCCTCGCTGGGATCCGATCTGGAAGGCTTGTGGTACGCTGGGATTTCCCGTGCTGGTTCACACGGCAGATCCAATTGCTTTCTTTCATCCGATTGATGCTGCCAACGAGCGTTGGGAAGAATTGTCACGCCATCCGGAATGGAGCTTCCCGGCAGACAAGTTTCCTTCACGTGGTCAATTGCTGGCTGCTCGTAACCGGGTGATTGCTCGACATCCCAAGACGATTTTCATCGGGGCCCACATGGCCAATTCCTCGGAAGACCTCGCAACGGTTTCCCAGTGGTTGGATCGATACCCCAATCTGTATGTTGAGCCGGCATCGCGAATCGGGGAACTGGGGCGACAGCCCTACACCGCGCGCAAGTTCTGCATCAAGTATGCCGATCGAATTCTTTTTGGCACCGATGGTCCCTGGCCGGAAAAACGGCTGACGTATTATTGGCGGTTTTTCGAGACCCTCGATGAGTACTTTCCGTACTCGGAGAAACCTTTTCCACCGCAGGGATTCTGGAGGATTTATGGGATCGGATTGCCGGATGCGGTATTGCGAAAGATCTACCATGAAAATGCCATCCGGTTGATTCCTGGTTTAAAGCAGCGGGTCGAGCGATTTGCCCGGCGAGACCGCTAGAAGTGTTGAAATGCATGATTGGGACCGTGGTCGGCTCGCACGGTCCCACGGGCTAGCCAATGACTGACATTGCGAGTCCGTCCCGCTTTCACTAAAATCTTGCCGTTGTTTGGTTTAACGAAAATAAGCAGGTTCCGCTGAGCCGTGTTTCCAGAAAAGTTCAGTGGCCACAACCATGCCGTTGGACTTGAGTTTATGTGATGAATGATTCCCCAGAAAATCCGGAAGTAGAAGAAGATCGAGGTGCCCTGGTGGCATCGCGTCGAGACAAGTTGCGCAAGCTTAGTGAGCGAGGCATTGATCCTTGGGGCGGACGATTCGATGACCGAACCTGGATTCGAGATATCCGCGAGTCCAGGGACCAGATCAAGTTTCGTACCGAAGAGGGCACGGAAGTCTCCTTGCCTGATATTGAGAGCTTGACGGCAGATGGTGATCGATTTGATATGCGGCAGTGGCGTTCGGAGCAGGGACCTGGTGAAGAAATTGGTCCGCAGGTTCGAGCAGCCGGGCGTATTCATTTGCAGCGAGACAAGGGTAAGCTGCGGTTCATTGATATCCAGGATTGGACAGGTCGTATCCAGATTTTCGTCGGCAAACGCCAGGTAGGTGAAGAGGATTTCGAGTTGGCAGGGTTGTTTGACCTGGGTGACTTGATTGGTGTGGATGGTCGCCTGGGCCGTACCAACACGGGTGAGTTAACAATTTTCGCGGAGCGTCTACACTTTCTTACCAAGTCGATTGAGCCGCCTCCTGCCAAGCATGTGGGCCTCGTGGATGCCGAGTTGCGACAGCGTCGACGTTACGTGGACCTGGCTTACAATGAGGGTGTCTTGGAGCGTTTTCGTCATCGCACGGAGATCGTCCGCTCTATTCGGGAAACGCTTTGCCAGCAGGATTTCTGTGAAATCGAGGGGCCGACGTTACATTCCATTGCGGGTGGCGCGGCGGCACGTCCGTTCACCACGACTCATAATGCCCTGGGGATCGATTTGTATATGCGGATCGCCCTGGAATTGCATTTGAAACGATTGCTGGTCGGTGGCATGGAACGAGTCTTCGAGCTGGGCCGCGTCTATCGTAACGAGGGTATCAGTCCGCGTCATAATCCTGAATTCACGATGCTCGAGGTCTACCAGGCTTACGGGGATTACGAGACGATGATGCGTTTGACCGAGAAAATGATTGTCGACGCGATTGATGCACTCGGCTTGCCATACCAGTTGCCCTGGGGAGAAGGCGTGATTGATTTTACGCCACCCTTTGCCCAGCGTACTTACGATGAATTGTTCCAGGAACATACGGGTGTGGATCCGACCGATGCGGAGCAAGTGAAACAATATGCCGCCAAGATCGGGATCGATACGGACGGGCGGCACGCAGACGTGATCAAGAACGAGGTCTTTGAAGAAAAGGTCGAGGATTCCCTCGAAGGCCCCGTCTTCGTGATCGATTACCCGGCCAGCATTTGTCCGCTCACCAAGCGTAAACGGGATCAACCGGAAATTGCCGAGCGTTTCGAGTTGTTCGTCAAGGGCATGGAGATCGCCAATGCCTATACAGAGTTAAATGATCCAGACCTCCAGGAAGAGTTATTCAAGACCCAGCTAGCTGGCATGTCAGAAGAAGATTCAATGGCTCGAATGGATCATGATTTTATTCGAGCCCTGCGTCATGGTATGCCTCCAGCCGGTGGCCTGGGGGTGGGTATCGATCGCCTTGTCATGCTGTTAACCAACAGCCAGACGATTCGTGAAATCATTTTGTTTCCCTTGTTGCGACCGGAGTCAGCTGGATAAATGGAACCGGATCGCCTGGTGAGTGCATGGAGTGCATTGACCAGGCAGTATCGATGATCGAGATATTTACATGGTTGCCGAAGGATTGGCCTGATGTACAAACTATTGCTTGCCTGGCGTTATCTGCGAACGCGGTACATCGCGTTGGCCTCAATTATTAGTGTTACGCTCGGAGTGGCGACTCTGATCGTGGTCAATAGTGTGATGGCTGGTTTCACGCAGGAGATGTACAAACGTTTGCACGGTATTCTCTCGGACGTGGTGGTCGAGAGCCATGACCTGAACGGGTTACCCGATCCGGACTGGCACATGGATCAGATTCGACAGGTGATTCCCGACGAGTTGGAAGGCATGACGGCCTCGGTGCAGGTCCCCGCCATGTTGAATTTCCAGTACAACGGGAACTGGATTACACGGCAGGTCCAGTTGATCGGCGTGGACCGCGAGACGTATGCCCAGGTTTCTGACTTCGGGAAGTACCTCTTGCATCCCGAGAACCGGGCCAAGATGAGTTTTGCCTTGCGCGAGGATGGTTACGTGCCGCTGAAGAAAGAGTTTCCCACTTCCGGTTGGAAATGGCGTCGCGCCAGGGCCATGCATGAACAGGCCCTGTTGGAACAACAGCATCTCCAGGTGCAACAACAGCGTCGCATCCAGGAGGAGCAGGCAACAACGGATGGCAACGGAGAGGGCACCTTGCCGGGTACCGACACTACGGTGCCTCCGGCTTCCCCCTTCCCGCTGGTCAACCCCGAAGCGGGTAATGAGGCGCCGGGTACTACGGATGGGATCCCACCGGTTCCCTACGGGCAACCGTTGTCGGAAGAGACCGAAATCGTTTTTGATTCGTCACGCGAACAGCATACCGGGATCATTCTCGGGATTGCCTTGTGTAGTGTGCGTCACCGGGACCCTGACGGAACCGTACGAGATCATTTTCTTTGTCGCCCCGGAGATGATGTGCAATTGACCTTGCCCAATTCAGGTCGCCCTCCCAAGGCGATTAGTAATCGCTTTACGACCGTTGACCTGTACGAGAGTGGTATGAGCGAGTACGACTCCAAGCTGGCCTTCATTCCACTCGACGAGATGCAGCACATGCGTGGTATGATCGATCATGCCAGCGGGATTGCCAGCGTGACCTCGATCCAGATCAAGTTGAAGCCAGGAGCCGATCTGAATTCCGTGCGGGATCGCCTGCAGGAGCGGTTTCCAGCCCAACAGTTTGGTTATCGTATTCAAACCTGGCGCGACATGCAGGGGCCGTTGCTGAGTGCCGTACAGTTGGAAACAACGATCCTCAACATTCTCTTGTTCCTGATTATTGCAGTTGCCGGTTTCGGTATCCTGGCTACGTTTTTCATGATCGTCGTGGAAAAGACACGTGATATCGGCATTCTTAAATCGCTCGGCGCACCGAGTGGTGGCGTGATGAGTATTTTCCTGAGTTATGGGTTTTGCCTGGGGGTGGTCGGATCCGGAGTTGGCTTGATCCTGGGATTGGTCCTGGTGGTCAATATCAATGATATTGCAGCGGGCCTGGAACACCTGACGGGGCGTGAGGTGTTTGATCCGACAGTTTACTACTTCCAGTCGATTCCCACGATCATCGAACCCTGGACGATTGCCCTGGTGGTGGTGGGAGCCGTGGGTATCGCGGTCCTGGCCAGTATTCTGCCGGCCAGGCATGCTGCCCGACTGCATCCCGTGGAGGCCTTACGTTATGAGTAGTTCTTCCCAGTTGCCGACCAGTCCAGTTCCGTCCCTGGAGATGGAGCGTTATCAATTAGGTCAGTCGCCGACTGCTGCTGCGGCGCCGGATGTGAAAGATCCGGAACCCCTGGCGTTGGCGTCTTACGGGTTGGTCAAGAATTACCGTAAAGGCAAGTTGCAGGTGAATGTCCTGCAGAGTGTTGACTTCGAAATTCGGCAGGGAGAGTTCCAGGCGATTATCGGCCAGAGTGGTTCAGGGAAAAGTACCCTGCTGCACCTGCTGGCGACCCTCGATGAAGCTGACGAGGGTGAGATCTTTTTTGAAGGCAACCGGATTGATAATCTACCGGCTTCGTCCCGGGATATGTTGCGAAATCGCTACCTCGGCATGGTGTTCCAGTTTTATCACCTGTTGCCGGAATTGAACATGCTGGAAAACGTGCTGATGCCCTTGATGATTCGCCATGGTGTATTCCGTTACTGGAGCCAGAAACGGGCTAATACGAAACGGGCTAAATACCTGCTGGACCTGGTTGGCCTCTCGCATCGTTTGAACCACAAGCCACGACAATTGTCGGGTGGTGAAATGCAGCGCGCAGCGATTGCACGGGCCTTGATTGCAAATCCCAGGGTGTTACTGGCGGACGAACCGACGGGAAATCTCGATCGTAAGACGGGTGCTGATATCATGGAAATTCTGCGCTGCTTGAACCAGGAGCAGAAGCTAACTATAGTCATGGTGACACACGACCATGCGATTGCCAGCCAAGCGGATCATACGGTTCAATTGGTCGAGGGTCGAATGGAGTCGTGCACGTCGAATGACGTCTAGCGTGAGATTTGTTTCTGCCCAGGTTAAGTCTGCACCATGTCTTTGAAAGTGAATATTAACGGTACCCTCTATGCCAAGGAGGATGCCATGATCAGTGTCTATGATCATGGCCTGCTTTACGGGGATGGTGTATTCGAAGGAATCCGCAGCTACGGAGGCCAGGTGTTTCGCTTGCAGGAACACCTGGATCGCTTGTGGGAATCCGCAGAGGCCATCTGGCTGGAGATCCCGGCCAGCAAGGAAGAACTGGCCCAGTCCGTGATCGCCACCCTGGCTGCCAACGATATCCAGGATGGATACATTCGCCTGGTCGTGACGCGTGGGGCAGGAACCCTGGGGCTGGATCCGAACCGAACGAGCGATCCCCAGGTGATTATCATTACAGATCGGATCACCCTGTACCCGGACGAGTATTATCAGAACGGTTTGAAAATTGTTACGGTAGCAACTCGCCGGAATCATCCGGATGCACTCAGTCCACGTATCAAGTCACTGAACTACCTGAATAATATCCTGGCCAAGATTGAAGGCCTGCAGGCAGGTTGCGTGGAAGCGTTGATGTTGAACCACCGGGACGAAGTAGCCGAGTGTACGGGCGACAATATTTTCCTGGTTAAAGACGGTGTCCTGGTTACCCCGTCCACGGATGCCGGAATCCTGGAAGGGATTACACGCCAGGCTGTGATTGAACTGGCCGTGGAAGCAGGGACAGAAGTCCAGGAACGGACCTTGTTGATGGAAGATGTCTACGGAGCGGACGAATGTTTCCTGACCGGTAGTGCAGCTGAGGTTGTCCCCGTGGTGCAGGTGGATGAGAGCCAGATTGGGAATGGCACACCGGGTCCACTCACACGCGACTTGATGAAACGCTTCCAAGCATTGGTGAATCCGGCGGCCGCCGGATGAAAAACCTTCTTTCGGCCGTGAAAAAGGCACTTTTGGGTTAATTGCCCTTGCGGTGACAGGACTGCATTTGCAGAATACCACCCCGTCTTTTTTCTTTTCGTAATCCCATTCAGCAAGCAGCTCCTGAAAGCTGCGTGGTCAGATTCAATGCGACCGGATGTTCCTATCTTGCTGCGCACCGTCCAGCTGTCCTGGCTGGGGTGTCTCTTGTTCCAGGTCATGGCCATGTCCTTGCCTGCCCAGGAACTGATTGGCGAGCAGGAGGTAAGACGGTTACCGACGGTTGATCTTCAGGCGGAAGCGGCGTGGCTTAAGCCGGTCGAGGAGCTGCCCGTGCAGGTGAAGGAGAAAGCCTGGACGGGAGACCTGGAACTGGGGATCAATGGTAGCGAGGGGAATTCGATCAGTTTTAATCTTTACGCCGGTGTCGACCTGGATTTCCAGACGCCCGGTGGGGTCCTGGATATCGAGTTTGACTATTCGAAGGTCACCTCCGATAGCGTTCAGATTCGGCACCAGGCCCTGCTGGACCTGGAGCACAGGTGGCTGACCACAACCCCCTTGAGTTGTTTTGTTCAGTTCGGTTTTGATTACGATGAATTTAAGTCATTTGATTCGCGAATCAGTACCAACGGGGGTGCCGAATATGATTTCATCAAGACCGATCTGACGCGCCTGGCCGGCCGTTTTGGCGCTGGTTTTTCGCGCGAGTTGGGTGGACCAGTCAACGCGATGGTACCGGAAGCTCTTTTCGGTTTGAATATCAAGCGCCAGCTCACGACGCGTCAGCACCTGGAGATGGCGGTCGAGTACCTGCCGGACTGGAGCGATTTTCACAAGTTCCGCCTGGAGACGGATGCGGGTTGGAAAATCATGCTCGACGAAGAGAAAAAGTTGAGCCTTAAATTCGAACTCAATGATCGTTACGACAACACGCCTATCGGTCTGCGCCCTAATGATCTCACCTACGCAGCACTGTTAGCCTGGAAGCTATAGCTTTTGCAGGCCGGCCGGTTATTTTTTCGATGTTGGCTGGTAATTCTCATCACGCCCAAAGAACATCATGTGTTGCCACGGTAGCTTGTCATATTCCTTGACGAGTTTGAAACCGTTGGGCGGAAACTCCTTCATGATCTGCTTCTTGCTCATCTTGTGTAGCAGCTTGATGGGTACTTTCGGATCCTCGCTGCGGTATTCCAGCAAGGCAACCACGCCGGTTGGTGAAAGTGATTCACGGATGGCTTTTAACATCGGTTCCGGGTGAGAGAATTCGTGGTAGACATCGACCAGCAAAACCAGGTCAACCTGGTTCTTGGGTAGTCGCGGATCATGAAGAGAACCAAGGATAGGCGTGATATTGTTAATGTTCTTTTGTTCCATGCGATCCCGCAGGAACTTCAGCATCTCGGGTTGAATGTCAACTCCCAGGACTTGCCCCCGTGGGCCGACCATCTTGGCCATTTGCAAGGCGTAAAAACCGTTACCACATCCCATGTCGCAGACGGTCATGCCCGGCTTGATTCCCAGGTTTGCCAGCATGAGGGAACAGCGTTCCTCTCGCTCACGTTCATTACGAATTAACCACTCGGCACCCTTGTAGTGCATGGTCATCGCGACGCGACGTCCCTTGTATACCGCGACGGCTTCGGGGATTCCATTACGTGGACTGAAAACGTTTGCTCCCGGACGATCCTGCGCTGCCAGTGAGGCAGGCGCGATGCTGGTGGCGATCAGTATCCCGCAGGCCA
>JAZADA010000366.1:0-16482 GCA_036124135.1 Planctomycetota bacterium
AACTCGAACGGTTTGACCTTTCTTGACGACCTCGTTCGGATCTTCCACGCGATCCCAACTCAACTGGCTGATATGAATCAAGCCATCGATGCCGCCAAGGTTTACGAAGACACCAAAATTCTGGATGCTGCTGACCGTGCCCTCGATGATTTGACCAACGGCCAAGGTTTCCATGCGTTCCTTGCGATCAGATTCTGCCTGGCGTTCCAGGATGGCCCGGTGACTGAGTACCAGGTTGCGTCTTCGCCGATTGGCTTCAGTGACAACACAGGGGAGCTTCTTGTCGATGTAATCGGCGAAATTTTCCACGCGGAAAACACCGATCTGGCTGGCAGGAATAAACCCTCGAATGTTATTGACCATGCATTCCAACCCGCCCGTGTTGGCGCCGGTGATCCGTGCCTCGACAACCGTGCCATCCTGCAGGTCAGACCAGTCGTTCACGTCGACAGCGGCTCCGGGCAGTCGCAGTTCGTAGAGGCCATCTTCGTTGTTGTAATGGCTGACAATGACTTCCAGCTGGGTACCCGCAGCGGGTGGTTCCTCGAATTGGCGCACCGAGACCGCTCCTTCATGGGGTCCACCGAGGGCGAAAAACACATGATCTCCATGGACGCGAATGACCGTGGCTCGTAACTTGCTGTCGGCAGCGAGGGTGTCACCGACCTGCAACGTTGCCTCGCTGGCAACCATTTCATCGAGGTTGGCATTCCCCAGGGCTTCTTCGATTTCCTTTTCCAGGTCCTCGGGTAATGGGTCTCGTACCGTTGGAATTGGGCTCGGAGCGCCAGGCTTTGAAGTAGCAGCACCAGGTTCTGCGGCTGAAGCAGATGCTGGGTTTTCATCTCGTTGCTGACGCGAACCGATCTTGATGCGCGGGCGTGGCTTGTCGGCAGTCGCAGTGTCACTCTCAGTTGCTGGTGTTGCCTGCGGGTCAGCAACGGGATCAGAACCTTCGGCCGTCGGTGTTGCCTGCGGGTCAACGCTTGGAGCGGACGGTTCCGGGGCCTGAGGAGTATCAGTCGAGTTTGATTTTTCTTCGGGTTCGGCTTGCATCGATCAAGAGGTCCTGAAGTTCCGTGAATGAGGTGAATAGACGCTCTTCAGTGTAACACCGTGAGCACTCAAGGTAAATTGTCAGCGGGATGATTTGAGTGCCAGTTGCTTCAGAATGCGTATCGCATGGTTTTGCAACTCACCGTAAAATAGAACAACGTTATGAACTATCTTTTAAGCATCCAGCAAAACGGAGTGCCGAAAGACGTGGAACCATTTAATCCAACTGACTATGGAGAGGCCTGGGCAGCCATCCTGGATCCATCGCGGCCTGTTGCGATTGGTCCTGGGGAACCGGACACGGGGCAGGAACCGTTGCTGCGTGAACTAACGATCGAGAAAGCTTTCGCAGGCCTGGACCTGCGAGATGCCCATGCTGCAGCCTGTTGTATATCAGCCGCCTGGTTGTGGCATGATTTCCTGGACCCCTCTCACCAGATCAGCCAGGAGATCAAGACCTCCAGCGGCAGTTTCTGGCATGCCATCATGCATCGTCGCGAGGAAGACTTTTCTAATTCCAAGTATTGGTTTCGCCAGGTGGATGGCCATCCGGTCTATGGCCTGATTGCCGAGGCGGCTGAACCGATCCTGTCCCGTCATGAAAATCCAACCGATTTCAAGCCGCTGGCCGCAGATGGATCCTGGGATCCATTTGCGTTTGTTGACCTGTGCCAGCAGGCGGGTGGAACCGATGGGGCATTGTTGGTTCTTTGCCAGGAGTTGACATGCGTGGAATGGCAGTTGTTGTTTGATTTTTGTTTTCACCAGGCATGTCCCGGATAAGGTGAGTAAGAAAAGATGGTCTTTCAATTCCAGTGTCCGCAAGGACACGTGCTGAGTGGGAACGAGTCTGATGTTGGCCAGGCGAGTGAGTGTCCAACCTGTGGTGAAGCTTTCCTGATTCCCAGTCCGGTGGTGCAACCCCAGCCCGATTTCGTGGAACCTACGGTCCAGAGTCACGTGTCAGTCCAGGAAGAAACACCAGCGGAACCGGAAGTTCAGATTTCCGTGGAGGGATCGGCCGAGCCACCGATTACGGAAGCAATTAATCACGAACCCGAGTTATTACACATCGATTGTCCAAAGGGACATCAACTGGAAGTTCCCCGCGATATGCTCAACCAGGACGCACTTTGCCCACACTGCAACGTACAGTTCCGCCTGCGGGAGGTAGACAGTGAAGAATACCAGCGCAAGAAAAAAGTCGAGGAGGAGACCCGGGAACGCCAGCTGGGGAATGCCTGGCTCAACTGGACGATTGCCCTGGGAATCGTGGTGGTTCTGTTCTTCCTGACCCTGTGGGCATTGACCGTGCTCGGCGGGAAACCGACCGGGGAGACTAGCCGTCGCGAAGGATTTCCTGGGCAGCATTGCGGCCACAGGCCCCCATCACTCCTCCACCAGGATGACTGGCGGCACCACACAGGTAAAGACCTTCTACCGGGGACCGATGGTCTGCCCAGCCAGCCACGGGACGCATGAAATAGAGTTGATTCAGGTTCATGGCGCCCTGCATGATGTTGCCACCGGTTAATCCGAAGGTGCGTTCCAGGTCCAGCGGGCTGAGTACCTGGCGATGTTCAATCGCACCGGGAACATTGGGAGCGTAACGTGCCAGGAGTTCAATGCAGCGATCGGCAAAGTCTTCCTTGATGTCGTCCCAGTTACCGTCCGCGAGTTGGTACGGTGCGTACTGCACAAACATCGACACCAGGTGTTTGCCTTCCGGAGCAATCGTGCGATCGACACTCGTGGGAATCGTGATTTCCAGGATCGGTTCCGTGCTGGGCCAGCCACGGGCAGCATCTTCATAGGCTCGTTCGAGGTAGTTTAACGTCGAACCGATATGAATCGTGCCGCAATGCTCCGGTCCCAGGACCGGTGTTGCCGTGCCGCAGAAGTTAGGTAACTCGCTGAGTGCCAGGTTGATCTTGGCAGAAGCCGATGAGTAATCGATACGGGCAACCTGTTGGCGAAACGTTTCAGGCAGGTCAGATGGATCGAGAAATCGTTCAAACGTCAGGTGAGCATCGACACTCGAGGCCACCGCGGGAGCCATCAACACGCGGTGATCGGCCAACTGAATCCCCTGGACCTTACCGTCCTCGGTAAGGATGCGGCTGACTTCCGCCTCTCGCACGATGTCGACATGCAGGTCGACGCAGGCCTGCTCCAGTGCGTTGGCCAGGCCACCCATGCCCCCCTCGATATATCCCCAGACTCCTCGTGCTCCACCCGCCTCCCCCATGACATGATGCAAAAGTACGTAAGCAGTACCAGGAGAGGAAATGGATGAAAAGGCACCGATAATGGCGTCCGTTGCCAGCGTGGCACGCAACACCTCGGATTCAAACCACCGTTCCAGAATCGGTCGAGCGGCCCCGGTCAATAACTCAATGGTCGCCGGTAAATCATCCTCCAGCTGTTTCGTACGTTGAAATGTTTGCCACATGGTGCGCCAACTGCTCCAACGATCACGCCAGCCGACCTTGCGCCAGGAACGAGATAGCGGTAGTGGATTGGGAGCGGTCTCGTTGAAAATAGGTTCAATGGCCGCTGCAACGCGTTCCAGTAATGCCTGGTATTCCGGGTAAGCCTCGGCATCTGCCTGGCTAAACTTGGCGATTTCGGCACAGGTCGCCTTGAGATCCGAGCCCATCGTTAGTGAACGACCGTCGAGTAACGGCGTGTAGGAGGAAGGGGTCCGGGCCAGGATGTTCAGTCCATAATCCTTGAGCCGCAAGTCGCGGATGATCTCCGGAAGCAACAGGCTGACCACGTAGGCCGCTGTAGAAACCTGGTAACCCGGCCAGAGGTTTTCTGTCGTGGCACACCCGCCCAGGACATCGCGTCGTTCCAGGACGCAGACCGATTTTCCAGCCCGGGCCAGGTAAGCTGCTGCCACCAATCCATTGTGGCCGCCACCGATGACAATACAGTCGTATTGTTGCGTGGATGTCATGAACGTTGTTTGCCTGGTACAGAGAGTGATCGCAGTTACCACGGCGAACATGACACGTGGTATTATTGCCTGCAGCATACAGGTGTTGTCGAATTGTAATGCCTGGCCTGGAAACCTGCAAAGTGGTGGCAGGGAAATGGTTGACCCGCAGACGCCCCGAGATTGACGAAACCGGATTGAACAGGAACATGGACCAGCAATCGTCTGTACCCGGTGGAGATATCTCGGCTCTCGGCCTCGCGCCAACACGTCGCCGAGCCGCGCTACTGGTTCTGCTGGCAACCTTGCTGTGGAGCACCAACGGCTTCTTTGCCAAGTCCCCGTGGTTCCATGATTGGTCCGGGACATCGATTGCCTGTTGGCGAGCACTCTTTGCCAGCCTCATCCTGTTTCCCCTGGTACGCAGGCCCTGTTGGAGGCTTAGCTTGATCCCGGTTGCCCTGGTCTTTGCCGCGATGAATGTTTTCTTTCTGACAGCCATGCAACGGGGATCGGCAGCCAATGCCATCTGGTTGCAGCACACCGCGCCCTTCTGGGTCGTGTTGCTGGGATCGCTCTGGCTGGGAGAAAAGGTGGGCTGGAGAGATCTGTTCGTGTTAGCATTCCAGATGATCGGCGTGGTCTTGATCCTGGTCATGGAACTGCAGGGATCTGCTGCCGATGCTGTCCTGTTCGGGCTACTGGCCGGCTTTACCTACGCGTTGGTCCAGTTGTCACTGCGCTGGATGCGTGACCAGGATCCCGCCTGGCTGGTCGCCGTGAATCATCTCGTCACCGTACTCGTGTTACTTCCGTTCGTGTTACGCTCTGGACAACGCCCGGAGGGCATCCAATGGTTGTTGCTGGCCCTGTTTGGCATGTTGCAAATGGGGATTCCTTACCTGCTCTTCACGCGTGGTCTACAGACCCTCTCGACGCACGAAGCTGCAGGGATTGTCTTGCTGGAACCGGTGCTGGTGCCAGCCTGGGTTTACCTGGCCTGGAGCCAGACCGCGCATTACACTCCACCGCGCTGGTCGACATGGGTTGGGGGCAGTTTTATCCTGCTGGGACTTTGCATGCGCTGCTGGAGCCTGAAAACAGCGCCTGCTAACCAACTAGCTGCGCAGGAGAATGATCCGCGGCGCAAAACAGAGAATCGGGATCAGTAAAGAGGCATAGCCCAGGCAGATGCGGACCGGACCAAGTCGAGCGTGATCGTCACGAGTTGGGGGATGGTCTGTTCCCATCAGTAAGACCAGGAATACCATCACCCCCAGGTTCCAGTTGTCGGCAAAGACGATATAGGCGATCGCAAAAACCATGAACCCCCTGGCGATCCAGTGAGCCTTGCGACCAAACAGCGTGTAAACCACGTGGCCGCCATCGAGCTGGCTGACCGGCATCATGTTCAAACCCGTGATCAAGAGACCCACCCAGCCGGCCATGAACAACGGATTTAACTGGCTGGATGCAATGGGCGCTCCACGTTCATATCCCGCTGGCTGAAGAACATCCAGTATCATTTGCATGCCCAGGGGGAGATCAATGGCAAAGGGACCATGGATGGGGGCCTGGAAATCAAGCGTGGCCAGGCCAAACCAGACAATGGGAATGGCGACCACGAGACCCGCCAAAGGACCCGCCAGCCCAATGTCAAACATCTCGCGCCGATTGGCACGTGTTCCATCCATTCCAATCACAGCACCAAAGGTTCCGATTGGGGAAATCGGAAAAGGGAGAAAGATCGGCAGGCTGGCCGGGATCCGGTAATAGACCGTGGTCAGGAAATGTCCCATTTCATGTGTTAAGAGAATGGCCAGCACCGCCACCATGTAAACCAGGCCATCTTGCCAGTGAGAAATCAACGTTTCACGTACCGGCATCCAGTTGCCACTCAGCGAGGCCATCTCCAGGAAGTGAATCGGAAACCAGATATTGGCCCCTACCCAGAACGTCGAGAAACAGGTGAGTAGGAACAAGATGATGGGGAGCCGCCAGCGTCTTTTCCGTAGCTTGCTAGCAGTTGCCTTACCGGGCATCGTGGCCGGGTCAAAGGGATCGGGATGATGGGGCTGGGAAGACGGATCACTCATGGTTCCCAACATATCACAGGGAGCGGCCGTTTTACCACGGGCGGCACATTGATCTTTTCGCCACGGCTGTTTTTTGGTATTTACCGCACTCCGCCTGTCTTATCCGATCGGCGGTAGGTCGGCGAAAACGTCATGAAAGATCTGAGATAAATTGACGCAATCGAGTCACGATTGCCTTGTTGGGGTGGTGCTATGAATATCGTGAAATGCCTGATGCTTCGTTCGTCGATGATTGGCATAGGTGCAGTCGTGGGCGGGTTAGCACTGGCCGTGTGGCATTTTGCTGGCTCCCAGGAGTCACCAGGTAAGGCCTCAGCCAAAGTCCCCGGGACCGCGACCAAAGAAATTGGATCGTCAGACGCTGCCGGGATGATCCCTGTTAAGGACCTGGATCCTGCTCCCATTAAACCACCGAGTCAAGCGTTGCTTGATGGTGATTTGCCTGCCATCACAAGTGCTGGATCACTCACGGACCAACCGGTTGCTGAGAATAAGTCAGCAGCGGGATCTGCGTTTCCGGTCACGGAACAGGATCCATTGAAACCAGGGACGGATTTTCCCGTTGCGGAAGCAGCCGTGGAAACATCGACCGAAAGTCCCGCAAGCAGTACGGATTTCGAACTGCCACCCGCAAATCTTTCGTCAGGCGAATTAGCGGCTCCGGCACCAGCTGCTGGAGATGATTTCCCGGCCGAGCTGGCTCCAGCCGAGACGCCTGCTGTCGTGGTCACCAATGATGAGCCTGGAACCAGTCCGGCTGCCCTGCCCTTGCCTTCCGCTCCGGAAGCTCTCCCGCTCCTACCCCCTGCATCAGCAGGATCAAATGACGCGCCCGTGATCTCGGCATTGCCGACCGATGGAGCGCCTGTCCTGGAAGCTCCCCTTAATCCAGTCGTTAGTGAACAACCAGCGGGACAGGCAACCGGTTTGGAACCTGCATCACCCCTGGCCTTGCCAGCCTTGACGGACGTTGGTGCAGATCCATCCCTGGACCAGGCTCGTCCGGGCAAACCCCAGTTTGATGGTCAGCAGGCGCCGAAACTAACCATTGAAAAACGTGCCCCGGCCGAGATTCAGGTAAACCAGTTGGCGACCTTCGAGACCCGGGTGAGAAATGTCGGACAGGTCCCTGCACACGATGTGCGTGTGCGTGATTTCGTACCTCTGGGAACCCGTCTGGAACGAGCAACTCCCGCCGTGGTGCCTGCTGTCAATGGTGGGTTGACCTGGAACCTGGGAACACTGCAACCGGGCCAGGAAGTCACGATTTCCATGCAATTGATGCCGCTGGAAGAAGGCCAGATTGGGAGTGTTGCGACGGTTGATTTCCAGGCGCGTGCATCGGTTCGAACAACCTGTACCAAGCCCCAGTTGATCGTGAAACAATCGGTACCAGGAAAGGTACTCATCGGAAAAGATATTACGGTTTCTATCACGATCTCTAATTCGGGCAGTGGCGATGCGACCAGCCTGGTCCTGGTAGAAGATGTACCAGAGCAACTGACGCATGCAGCAGGTCGAGAACTGGAGTACCCGATTGGAACGTTGAAACCGGGTGAAACCAAGCAACTGGCATTGAAGCTAAGAGCCAATAAGGCAGGACTGGCCCGCAATGTGCTCGCCCTGCGCGGGACGGGTAAAGTCTATGTCGAGGACGTGGTTCAGTTTGAAGTGATTGCACCCCAGTTACAGGTGGCCATGACGGGCCCCAAGATTCGATACCTTGAGCGTCCTGCCAAGTATGCCGTGACCGTGGCTAATCCCGGTACCGCTCCAGCCAATAACGTTGAGCTCGTGGCCTACCTGCCCAAGGGCTTGAAATTCGTAGAGACCGATCATCATGGGCGTTATGATGCGAATCATCACGCCGTGCTCTGGAGCCTGGAAGAACTGCCTGCGAACGTCCGGGACAGCGTCAGCGTCACCGCCTTGCCCATCGAGGCTGGTGAACAACGCCTGCGGTTGGAAGGTCGTGCCAGCCTGGGATTGACTCACCAGTTCGAGCATCTCGTGCAGGTGGAATCGGCGGCACAACTATTGTTTCGCGTCACGGACCTGACGAGCCCCATTGAAACCGGCAACGATACCACCTACGAGATTCGCGTGACGAATGTCGGTACCCGTGCGGCCACGGGAATTCGCCTGGGAGCTGCCCTGTCACCAGCATTGCAGCCCTTGAGTGGCAACGGGCCCAGCGCGGTTGCTATCCAGGGACAACAGGTTTTCTTTGAGCCGCTGGAGCGAATTGCCCCTCGAGGTGAAGCGATTTACAAGATTACTGCCAAGGGGTTGCAGCAGGGAGATCACCTGATTCGAGTGCAAGTCATCAGCAACGAATCGCCTGCACCGGTTACCAAGGAAGAAAGTACCCGGGTTTACCAGGACCGTTGATTGGTTGACCAGCGACGCTGTAATCGACAAACTGGAAAGTCGAGCATAACAATATGCTCGGCTTTTTTTCGTGGTTCCGTAATGGATAGGTCATGGCGTTTATCCCGCTTCGTTGTACCTGTGGTCGCAAGTTGAAAATTCCCGGCAAGTATGCCGGCAAGACGATCAAGTGCCCCAAGTGTGAAACTGCTATTCGAGTTCCTCAACCGGCCCCCGAGGGTGACAAGTCAGAAACGTCAGCAGTTCCGCCGCCACTACCCACGCCGGACGTTCCACCGCCACCACCGGTAGAGCACGAACAGCAATGGAACCTGGACCAGGCGGAACCCCTGCCCGCCACGGAGGAAGCATCGACTCCCCTGGTGAGTTGGCTGGCACCCCCGACCCAACCTGGCTATGAACCGCAATTCCATGACCGCAGTAGCGTGCAATGGTTTGCCGGTATGTTTTTCCTGGTGGCCCTGTTCGGGATGGGGCCCGCGTTGTTGCGACTGGTGAACTATTATCGACTCGAAGATCCACCTGGAATTTTTTGCTGGACCTACCTGATCCTGATTGCCGGGATCCTGCAACTGGCCTATGCCGTTTACCTGTACCAGTTGCCGGACTGGAGCACCGTCTGGGTCATCTCGCTGGTGTCACTGATCGTGACTACCCTTTATGCGGTCCTGCTGGTTATCCGCTTGCTGGCCAGTGATATGAATTCTGTGCTCGTCATGCTGCAACTTCATTACGAGAGTGTCTCGGTCGGTAAGCAGGCAGGCTGGTGTTTCTGCATGTTGCTGGTCTATGGAACCTTTACTTACTTTGCCGGCAGGTTTGGTATTCGTTGGCGGCAGCGTTACCGCCAGCAATTCCTGGTAGACAGTTCCACCTCCGAGGCCACTCACTGATCCTCTTGTCAGCGAGCCAGTACAGCATGGCTGGTTTCATCGAGCCAGTGGGCGTTGTGCCCTGCCTTGCGCAGATCGTCGACAAATGACTTCGGTCCGTGCGTGCAGAAGACGACCTTGGGTTGTACCATCTCCACGGTCTCGAAGAGGTCGTCGTAGTCAGCGTGGTCGCTAAGCGGAATGGCCACATCGACGCCCATCCGGTAACGGGCGCTGGGACTGTTGGCCCAGCCGGTTACCGCGATCGTGGTCGTCTCTCCTGGAATGGATATGCCAGCTGCCCGCTGTCGCCGCGGAGGAACGACCAGGGCAGATCCTGCTGGAACGTCACCTTCATAACACTGGACGTCACCCAGATCGCACCCCCCGGCCTCGTAGATCTGGCTTACCTCGTAGGCCAGCGGATGCTGGACCACGGGGATACCCTGCTGCGTCAGGATACGAGTCACCTCCTGGGATTTACCGAGCACATAGGCATGAATTACAGGAGTTTTGCCAACCGCCAGGGCGTTTTCCACCGCACTGACCAATTGTTCTATGACCTGCTCTCGATCCGGGAGTCGGTAGCTTGGTTTGCCGAATGTCGTTTCCATGATCAGGATGTCTGCGCAGGGAGGTTCGGCCGTTTCTGCGGTGGCCGAGGGGCCGAGCTTGAAATCGCCCGTGTACAGCAGGCGTTGTTCCCCATCGTCTGCCAGTAACATGGCGGACCCCCAACAGTGTCCAGCCGGCAGGGCGGTCAATTCAAAATCATTCCAAGCCAACGTCTCCCGGAAAGGCATTTCATGGACCGGTCGTTTTCCCAGTCGGTGCCAGTAGAGCCGGGCGGTTGCCGGAGTGCAGTAGGCCAGTTCATGACGCCCCATGTGATCCATGTGGGCGTGGGACATGAATCCCCGTGGCTGGCGACGTCGTACGTCTACGGCCAGGTCAATGGCGGTTAACTTGATACCACGGTCAAAATGAAACATGAAAGTACTGTTGCCCGGCGACTAAAGTTCCGATCCGAAGTGGCTTATTCTCATCGTTACCAGGGAAATCAACAAGCAGCGCGGAATCTCGTCAGCTGGGATTTCCGGGGAAAAACTCAAGATGTCCTTCTTGCTGGATCGAGAACTACCCTGGTGGCTTGGTTTGTACCTGTTTTTTAGGGGCCACCAGCGGTATAATCAGGGAAGTCGTTTTTCGACGGCGACCGAGAGTTTCTTTTTTTTGAAAAGGGGGCGAACTGGATTCGACCGGATAGCTTGAAGTGTCCGTGGCGTGTCGTGGTTGGTCAGTTGGCCACGTTAAAAGCTGACCGCATTATTTATTTGCCGAGGAAAACCTCGCACTGGCCGCCTAACTACGGCGTCCCCGACTGCGGATCTTTGCCGGAGAGAACCAAAAGTCGGTCGCAATTCCGGATCGCTTGGAGTCATGTAGAGCACGCTGCAAGCTAAATAAAGTTCTCTGCTCGTCGCAGCTGTACCTCGTCGGTTAGGGCCAGCTCGACCAAACCAAATATCCGACTACACACGTAGAAGCTGTCATGGAAATGTCGCGGGACGCGGGTTCGATCCCCGCCGCCTCCACTTTTCGTCCTTGGTGCCATCGGGTGCCAGGGACTGACAAAGAAGATGAAAACCCCTGTTACCGCAGGGGTTTTTTCGTGGGCGCTGGCCAGTTCCATGGTCACCTCGTTGCCAGCTGATGACGGCAAATGACCGTCCTGGCCTGATCTTCACGGATCTCGGTAGTTGACCGGAAGTTCGCAGTCGCCACAGGCTTGAACGCAACTGCGGCCATTTCGCAGGGAGTGAATTCGATCTATAATTGAAGTGCACTGGGGTTAGACCTCGGCTCAACATGCGATCCGAGTCTAATCGCCGGATCCGTTTCCAACTCACATGCGTTTACCTGGCAAGTCGTAACACAAAGTTCATGCAAACTTACTTTGATTCTGAGTACCCGTCCGTCGAACATCTTCGAGCAAAAGCCAAGTCGCGGATGCCGGGTTTCGCGTACGACTATCTCTCCGCCGGTTGCTTTACAGAAGTCAACCTGGCGCGGAACAACAGCGACATTCGCAAAGTCCAGCTAAAACCTTGGTACCTGAGGGATTTCGACGGAGCAGAACAAACCACTGAGCTTTTCGGCGAAACGTATGATGCACCATTTGGGATCGCGCCCGTTGGGTTGCAGGGTTTGATGTGGCCGAAGGCATGCGAGTTCCTGGCACAGGCTGCGGTTGATCACAACATCCCATTTACGTTGTCCACGGTGAGCACGGCCAGCATTGAAGACATTGGCAAGATCACCGGCGGCAAATTCTGGTTTCAGCTCTATCATCCAGCCGAAGTCGAATTGCGCGACAAGCTGCTGGAGAGAGCGTGGGACGCGGGTTGCCGCACGCTGGTCATTTTGGCGGACACGCCGACGTTCGCCTATCGTCCAAAGGAAATCCGAAACGGATTATCGATCCCACCCAGAATGACACCGCGCAACATCGTACAGATGCTACTGAGCCCAACGTGGGCGATGGGGCAACTCCTCGCTGGCAAGCCAGAGTTCAAGACAATGAAGCCCTATATTCCCCCGGGCTTGAATATGAAACATCTGGGCCTTTTCATGAACAAGACTTTCTCTGGGCGATTGACCGAAGCGAAGATCGCCCCGATTCGCGAGAAGTGGCAAGGAAACCTCGTTGTTAAAGGAATCGTCAATCCTGAAGATGCGGAGATCGCTGTCAAGCATGGTCTTGATGGATTGATCGTTTCTAATCATGGTGGTCGCCAGCTTGATCGAGGACAATCGACGATCGTTCCGATGTACAAGCTCGTACCAGAGTTTGGTAGCAAGTTGAAAGTGATGATCGATGGCGGAATGTATTCGGGAGCAGACATCGCAGCTTGCCTGGCCTGTGGGGCCCACTTTGCATTGATGGGACGTGCTCCGATGTTTGGCGTCTGCGCACTTGGGAAGTACGGCGGACATCACACCCTTGAGATGCTGAAGAAACAATTGCAACAGGTAATGGAACAGGTCGGTTGTGGCAAAGTAATAGACTTTCCCGCTCACCTGATTCCAGAGAGCGTCCCTACCTAGACACCCCGCGCCCTCTGGGCTGATTTTGCTGCGTGAATCTCACTTCGTATTCTGCAGCGCATGCGTCGGTAGTGGCAGAAAATCGTGCTCGCGAATCATCCAGCTTTCGAGCTCTTCATTGCCTTCCCGGGTAACTCGGTTGGTTGGAGCGAAAGCGGTTGGAATGCGCTCCCCTTTCAGTTGTCCGCGAAGATGACACCGACACCTGAAGTTGGCAAGAGAACCAAGGATAGGTTGTGTTATGCCAACAATTCCTTGATCACTTTTGACTCCTGCGGTGCGACGCGAACGGGCCGACCGTCAGGTGTATGTAGTTCATGCCCTGGATCGATTCCAAGGAGCGTGTAAATCGTTGATGAAAGATCCCCGGGAGTGATGGGTTGGTCTTTGACGAATTCACCCAGGGCGTCACTTTTGCCGATCACCTGTCCGCCCTGCACACCACCACCAGCCATGACGACACTGAAACAGTTAGGCCAGTGGTCTCGGCCCCCCGTGCTGTTGATTTTGGGCGTGCGACCAAAATCGGTCATGACCACAACCAACGTCTCATCCAGCATCCCTCGATCTGACAGGTCCCCTACTAATGCGCCGAGCGCCTTATCCAGGCCTGGAATCAGGGCATGGGACGCTGAGCGACGATCTCCTGGATTACGGTTTGCATAGGTCGCTAAATCCAGGTGGTTATCCCAACCTGTATTGTTCACGGTGACAAACGATACTCCGCGTTCGACCAGTCGGCGGGCCAGGAGACATTGTTGACCAATGTTGTTGGAGTCATGGACGTTGGCCCGGGGATCAATCGTGTAACGTTCACGCATCTTCGTGGGTTCATCTTCCAGGTTAAACGCTGCCTTGGCCTCCGTGGAGGCAATCAGTTTGTAGGCACGTTCAAGATCAGGGTCACGAGGGCCTTTGGTTCGAGATTTAAGGTTGCCGAACTTGTTCATTGCATTGACGATCTTGCGACGTCGGTCAAGCCGCGCGATGTCCAGCCCCTGGTAAAAATCGAGGTCGCGAACCCTATAGCTCGCCCTGCCGGGATCGCTGCCCAGGGAAAAATGCTTGGTGCTGTTAGGGAGAAATCCGTTTCCGATCGTGGCGCCGTCACGTGAAATCAAATGTGGGATCGCAATATTGGAGGGGAGCACACCAGCCTGTGAACGCATATGGGCGGCCACGGATGCCATGGCGGGATACTGGAGTGCCGGAGTTGGTTTGTACCCGGTCATTAAGTATTGCAGGGCGAAATTGTGCACTCCAAACGGCGAGGACACGCTGCGAATCAGGGCCAGCCTGTCCAACATCTTCGCGGTTTGAGGCAAATGCTCACTGAGACGGATGCCGGCCAGCCGGGTGTCGATCGAATTGAATGGACCGCGGATTTCAGAGGGTGCCCCGGGTTTCGGATCAAATGTATCAAGGTGGCTCGCTCCGCCGTCAAGCCAGATCAGGATGCACGATTTGGCTTTGGCAGCGGTTCTTGAAGTCGAAGCAGGGCCGGCTGCCATGGCTCGTTGTAATTTAAAGAAATCGTACATGCCCAGGCCCAGTGCGGTGAGGCCTCCGGCACGGACAAAATGGCGACGGTTTACGCCGTCACATCGCTTGGAAACGTTCATTGTTCGACTTTACTTTGCCGGTTGTGAAATAGATTCTGGAAATGTGACGCATCGAGTTCATGTCCTCGAGTATTGCCGGCCGCCTTAATGATTCGTGGAAAATTCCTGGCAAGTCAGGATGCTCCAGACAAAATCTTCCAGCGCATCACGCTGTCGGGCGGAAGGTTTTTTATCGTCGATCCATTTCGAGAGGAAATTGAGTTCTTGACTGTTTGGCTGGCGATTTAACGCTGCCTGGTAAAAAGCATGGATAATTTCTGTTGGCGTTTTCTTTGACTTGATCAGTTTGTCGAGCCGACTGCCATTCGTCCCGATTCGGCTGTTCAATAGTTCGCCGTTGAACAGGTGTAGCTTTTGTGCCAGCGGCCCAATCGGCGAAGGTGCTCCCTCGCAGGAATTGGTCCGATTGCAACGACCGAGTATGTCCAGTGCGTCAGACCGAATGGCTCCATCACGAAGGTCGACAGCCCTCGTACCCAGGTTCTCATCACCATATTGAGCTACGACCCCCAGTACATCAGAGATGGCATCGGCGAGTACCTCGGGTTCGAGGGGCCTTTGAATAATGTGCGAGTAGAACCGATCATCTGCCTGGTTTCCTGCGACCGGGATCGAACTACGTGCATAGGTCGAACTCATCGCGATGACTTTCAAGGTATGTCGGATGTCATAGCCATTCTCGATGAAGTCTTCAGCCAACTGGTTGAGCAGTGCTGGATGTGTCGCTGGGTTGGTTGAACGGAAATCGTCGACAGGTTCCACCAGTCCCCGGCCCATGAGCGATTTCCAGAGTCGGTTTACGATCGCCTTGGCGAAGTATGGGTTTTCGCGGCCGATTAGCCATTCCACAAAGGTCCCACGTCCATCGATGGTATTGGCTGGCAGAAAATCCCCGCCAGGAATCTTCATCAAGGCAGCCTCTCCCGTATTTGGATGGATGTTCTTGCCGAGGGGGTTGAGCTGGATATCCTGTCTGCGCGTGAGTTTCGCGAACATCGCTGTTAGGCCATGGAAGTCATCTTGTGTCCACTTGTCGAGCGGATGGTTGTGACAGTTGGCACACTTCATTCGACTCGCCATGAAGACCTCGGTGACGAATTCTGTTTGTAGCCGCGGATCCTCAACAGCCGTAAAAAAAGTCGCTGGACCATACTTGGACGAGTCACCCGTGGCCGTGATGATTTCTCGAGCCACCTGGTCGTAGCCCACTCCATCACGCAACTGCTTGGCCAGCCAATCGTGAAAAGCTCGTGCTGCCTGAGGTGTCGTGGTGACTCGGTTCTTGTCCATCTTGGATTGAATTCTCAGGAGCTTAGCGAATTTCAAGGTGTAGAAAGCAACAAACTCCTCAGAGGCGAGCAAGGCATCGACGACCGCTTCTCGATCTAATCGAGCAGGGTGAGTTTCACCCTGGTATTCAGGTAATCGGCCAGTCAGGTCCAGTGTTATCCGGCGAATGAATGTCGGATCGTCGATCAGCGGGGAAACCGGCAAGTGAAGTTCCGAGAGGGAACGGAGAATTTCCCTGTCCACGTAGTTGTTGCCAGGTTCAGAGGAGAGGTCGATCACCGAATCACTGGTGGGGACTACCATTTCGATCGGTATGACTTCGGTCGAGTATCTTGCAATCACGATATGCCGACCAGGACGTACCACTTTGGCAGTTGCCGAGTTGCTGTCGACGGTAACTGCGGATGCGTCCTCGGCGGTAAATTGGGTCAGGTTCGTAACGTCGCGAGTGAACCCGTCGTTGAAGTGAGCTACGATTTTCAGCGGGGTTTCAGCACCGATCCTGTTTGCGACAAACCCTTCGGGATTCACTTCAACATGCTTCAACTGACGGTGCTTGGTATACTTTGCGCCTTGCTGTATCCAGTTAATTAACCATTGAGCATTTTGATCATCGTCGTCGATAATCGTGCCACCGCCATGGTCAACAAATTCGGCCGCCTTGAGATAGATGAGGCTTGACTTGGGCTTGGTTAAGTTGATTCGCCTTCCACCGAGTTTCCGCACGATCTGGTCATAGTCGGCTTCCGGCGTTCCTCCATAGAGTGACAGCTTGAAATCACCCCGGCCGATCGCCGAACCATGGCATTTCCCGGCATTGCATCCCAACTTGGTAAACATGGGAATCAAATCGTTCTTGAAGTCGACCGTTTCGTCGCCGTGATTTGTTGCCGTTGCGTTTTTGGCATTGGTAGCGGGAGCCGGTGGATCCATCGACATCGCTTCCATCCGAACAACCAAACAGATCGAAGCAGTCGTCAAGATTGCAATACGGAGCTTCATGGTTCGGTTGTTTCCCGTAAGCTGTGTCACTCGACCGGCAAGAGCTGAGGAGGGGGCCCGATACGTTAACGATCACGTTGTCCACGACTCGGCCTGCTATCCAC
>JAZADA010000367.1:0-8160 GCA_036124135.1 Planctomycetota bacterium
ATCTGTTGCCCAATTTGCAACTCCCGGAACACTCTCAGATAGCGGCTGTTTTTCATCGAGATTATGTGCGCGTCCCGGGAGCCGATGATCGTCTTGAATCCGGTGACTCCGTCGTCGCCTTAATTGAAAACTCCGTGGTAGAAGAAACCCTGGAGCAGTTCAGTGTCAACGGCAGGTAAGGCATGAACTTTCGCCTCGTATGTAAGTTGCTGGGGATCGTCTCGCTGTTAATTGGCAGCATGATGTGCCTGAGCCTCCCCTGGGCATTTCCCAACTGGGGATATCGTATCCTGCAGGGACGTGAACTGGTGGCGGGACACTCGTTTGAAGCCGAGGGTTTCATGGCCCTGTTCATGAGTGTCGTGGTTTGTGGCGTGGTAGGGGGCGTGCTCTGGCGACTGGGTCGGAACAGCCAGGAAGAGCTTTACCGTAAAGAAGCCATGGCCGTGGTTGGATTGAGCTGGGTGCTGGCGACCGTCCTGGGTGCCTTACCATTCACGTTTGCCAATGTTCAGCGTGGTCCCTCGATTCGCCTCGACAGTGAACATAATGCCCCGTTGGTCTATGATTTCGACTCGTTTTTTGGCAGCCATTGGATCGAACTGGAACCCCTGAACCCAATCGAGTGGGAAGTTATTTCCCAGCTGGTAGACAGTCCCCTGGGCGCGCGTGGTAGATCCATCGCAGACCTGGCCAAGGAGAGTCGCTACCACGATGCGGGAGAAATCTTGAAAACGATGGCGAACAGCCATCGACTGTGGGAAGAGATCCTGGTCTTTAGCGATCCGCTTGGCAAGGAGCAGAACTGGGTCCACGCGAAGTGGGTCCCGATGACGTTTGCAGATGACCTTTTCGAATCCCAGTCCGGTTTCAGTACCACCGGGGCCACGGTGATCTCGGACCTGGAAAATCCACGATTGGTTCCCCATTGCATCCTCTTTTGGCGCAGTAGTACGCACTTCCTGGGTGGCCTGGGTATTATCGTGCTGTTCGTCGTGCTACTGGGGCAGGGTTCAGCCGGTAAAGCGCTCATGAGGGCAGAAATGCCAGGTCCTAACAAGGATGGCGCGATGGCACGCATGCAGCAGTCGGCCTGGATGTTTGCTGCCATTTATTGTGGCCTGAACTTTATTCTGGCCATCGTACTGATCGGTTTGGACCTGACGCCCTTTGATGCCTTTTGCCATGCGTTTGCCACGATGGCGACCGGCGGCTTCAGTACCTACAACGGAAGTATTGGCAGTTTCCAGAGCGTGGCCATTGATTACACGATCACGATTTTCATGATCCTGGCAGGTACAAACTTTACCCTGCTCTACCTTTGCCTGTTACGACAGCCGGGTAAGTTGCTGGCGGACGTCGAGTGGCGAACCTACATGGGTATCATTCTCGTGGTCACGGGGCTCGTGATGAGTTTCGGGATTGCCAACAATGATTTTCCTGGCGATACGCTGGCCGAGAAGCTCAGTGAGTCCTTTCGCTATGGCCTCTTCCAGGTCGTGGCAATCGTGACCACGACGGGTTATGGAACGCATGACTTTGACGCCTGGAATAACTGTGGACGCGGAATGCTGTTTGCCCTGATGTTTGTCGGTGGCTGTGCGGGCAGTACCGGTGGTGGGATGAAGGTGATTCGCCACATCCTGTTCGTGAAGATCTTGCGTATCGAGATCGAGCATTCCTATCGACCGTCGGTCGTTCGGCAGTTGCGACTGGGCGGCGTCCCGCTGGATGATCCCAAGCTCTCGAAAAACATCCTGGTCTACTTCGGCGTGATGCTGATCCTTTTCGTTGGCAGCTGGTTGTTCGTGATCGCCGTGGAACCGGATGTCACCTGGGGGCATGCGAATGAACACAAGTTGATTGATAGCGCGACCAGCGTGGCTGCCACTCTCAACAATATCGGTCCCGGACTGGGGACCGTTGGCGCCACGCAAAACTATGGGCATTTCAGTACGATTAGTAAGTTGTTATTCATCTGGCTGATGATGCTGGGACGAATCGAGATCTTCTCGATCTTGGTCCTGTTCCTGCCAGGTTTCTGGAAAGACCATTAAGACAACCGTGGTTGTCGTTGCCTGGTCCTGTCCGTGGATTTCTGCCACTTTTTTAGACCCGGTTTAGGGTGCGTTTCTCGATGGAATGAGTGAAGGAACTGTCCGTTCTACGTGGAACAGGCAGAGGTCACTTCATTCATGGAAGGGGGACGAGATGACGCAACAACCAGCTATCGTCGGCCGGCATTCACGCGCGCTGCGCATTTTGACATGCCTGCAGTCCGGTCCGGGGTTCAATGCCCAGGAGTTGGCGAACCAGATGATGGTCAGTCGCCGAACCATTTTTCGCGACCTGAACCTGATTCGTAACGCCGGGGTGTCGATTTTCTTTGATACCACGCACGATGCATATCGGCTGCATGAACAATCCAGGAGCGTGCCGCTGCCGCGGTTCCAGGAAGAAGACCTGATGAAGCTGGTCCTGGTAGTGCAGCTGACCTACCTGAATGGTTTCGAAGACTATGTCCAGTCAGTGCGCGAGATCCTGGCAAGGTTGCTGGCCGGGTATCCCCAGGAAACCAAGGATCGTATCGCCCGGGTCATTCACGGATGTTCTGTCGTTGAACCTGGTATTACCTACGAAGGATTGACCCGAGAAATGATCAAGGCCGTGTTTGAATCCATTTCTCGTCAGCAGCAAATTCGCATGTTGGTCAGTGGGGAACCGTTGGAACAGTTTCAGCATATCGCCATGGAGGGATCAGCAATCTGGACCAAGTTTGCACCCTACCAGGTCCTGCTTGCCAACCATGGATGGTCGGTCGTCGGACGCTCATCATTACACCGTGGTATCAGGGAATTTGATATCCAGAATGTCCAGAACATTCAATACACCGACGACTCGTATGAAATCCCACGGGGTTTTCGTGGACGACTACACGCCAGGAGAAACCAGGGATGAGCCGGCTGCACCTGGCTGGTTCGGACAGGCACTGTTCCACAAGGCAGTTGGCCCCCGAGAAACCCCCACTGCCGAACAGTGTCTGTCCTCCCTGGTTTTCCTCGCCGAATTGATTGCGTGGATTCACTTTTATCGTTCGGCTGGTTTGCGGATGGTCAACCGTATCTCAAGTTGGTCTAATGTTGCCGGTACCCTGCGATCATCGTAGTTGGACAGGGTACTTAGCTTCTTTAGGCAGGCAGGCAAAATGAATCAACCAGCTTCTACGGATGGTCTGCTTCCAGCACCTGACTCGGTGCATGCGTTGGAAGAAGTATTGAGCCAGCCGACCCCGGCCGTGATCGAGATGATGAGTCGCCTGGAAGGCGACCTGGTGCTGCTGGGAGTGGGGGGCAAGATGGGCCCCAGCATGGCCAGGATGGCCAGGCGAGCTGTGCAGGAGGCTGGTACAAATCAGCGCGTGATCGGTGTTTCTCGTTTTTCTGATCCCGTGGTACGGGACCAGTTGGAATCCTGGGGCGTGGAAACGGTGAGCTGTGACCTGCTGGATCCCGAGGCCGTCAACCAGTTGCCGTTGGCGGAAAACATGATTTACCTGGCAGGGTTCAAGTTCGGTGCCAGCCAGGATCCGGGACGCTTGTGGGCCATGAATTGCCTGGCTCCGTCCCTGGTCAGTCGGCACTACCGGGACAGTCGCATCGTCGCCTTTTCCACAGGGAATGTTTACCGAGCGGTCTCCGCCGACAGTGGGGGATCTCGGGAAGACGATGCCATCGAGCCGCATGGTGAATATGCGATGGCAGCTCTCGGTCGGGAACGTATCTTCCAGTACTTTAGCCAGGCCCATGATATTCCCATGGCCCTGTTGCGACTCAATTATGCCCATGATTTGCGATATGGTGTTTTCGTGGATGTGGCCCAGGATTTATTGGCCGGGAACCCGGTAGATATTTCGACGGCCCATGTTAATATCGTCTGGCTGGCAGATGCGAATGCGATGACGCTGCGGGCTCTCGAGCACGTTCGTGCGCCGCTCCAGGTGATTAACGTCACCGGGCCGGAAATGCTGAACGTCAGAACGGTGAGCGAGCAACTGGCCGAGGAACTAGGTGTGAAGGCTACGTTCACCGGCGAGGAGGGGGCAACGGCTTTGTTGAGTAACGCCACGATGGGTATAGAATGCCTGGGTGCCCCGGAAGTTTCCGCGGACCAGGTGATTCGCTGGACAGCTGACTGGGTTGGTAACCAGCGTCCGCTGCTCGACAAACCCACGAAGTTTCAAGTACAGGACGGGAAATATTGAGAGGAACCGGAGCATGTCCCAGAGCAACTACATCGAGCGAATGATTGATTTAAGCGATGCGGATGCCAACGTTATCCTGAACATGAGTCACGAGGAGGCTGCCGAGGTAGTGGCCAGTGGAGACGCGGAGCGCGTGGGCCAGATCGATGGACAGTTCGCCCTGGTGCAAAAGCGTGGAAAGGTCGTCCGGATGGCCCGGTCGATCGGACGTCCGCTGAGATACTTCCTGGCCAAGCAGGCAGCAGGACCCTGCCTGGTGGTGGCTGAACGAATCGATGAGTTAAAAGCATTCCTGGACAAGGAAGGGTTGGGAGACCAGTTTCATCCATCCTACACGCGGATGGTTCCAGCGCATTACCTGGTGGAATTGGGATTGCTGGGATGCCCGGATCCGAACCCGACGTATACGCGTTTCTTTGATCCCGTTCGAAATCGACTGGGAACAGACCTGGACGACATTGGTGCAGCCTATATTGGCGCGTTGGCTGATGAGTGTAATCGCTGGCTGGACCAGGTGGATGCCAGGGAACCGCTGGGAGTTCTCTTTTCCGGTGGTATCGACAGCGGATCGGTCCTGCTGGTTTTACATCACCTGTTGTTACAGCGTGGTGAGTCGCCAGCTCGATTGAAAGCATTCACATTGTCAATTGATGGTGCCTCGCCGGATGCCAGCCAGGCGGCTCGTTTCCTGGAAGAACTCGACATGTCCTTTTACCTGGAAGCGATCGAGGTGAGCACTGGTGATGTTGATTTCCAGGAAGCAATTCGGGTCATCGAGGACTACAAGCCATTGGACGTCCAATCGGCCACGATGGCCCTGGCGATCTGTCGTGGCATCCGACAACGTTACCCGGACTGGAAATACCTGGTCGACGGTGATGGAGGTGATGAAAACCTCAAGGACTACCCGATCGAGGAAAACCCGGAATTGACGATTCGCAGCGTGCTTAACAATCTCATGCTCTACCAGGAAGGTTGGGGAGTTCACGCGGTCAAGCATTCGTTGACTTATTCCGGTGGTCAAAGCCGTGGTCATGTACGGAGTTATGCGCCGGCGCGGGCCCTGGGATTTTCCGGGTTGAGCCCCTTCGCATTGCCCAACGTGATCGCCGTGGCCGAGGGAATTCCCTTCGTGGACTTAACGGATTGGGACCATCAGCGCTTGTATTCACTCAAGGGAGAGATTGTCCGGAGAGGTGTCCAGGCTGTCACGGGAATCACGATGCCCGTGTTCGAGAAACGTCGTTTCCAGAATGGCACGGTGGATGAGACGGTATTCAAGAAGCTGTTTCCCGAGCAGGAATCTGATTACCGAGAGGTGTTTGCCCGGATGTATTGATCGCCTGGCGGTAAAGATGGCGTTATGCTCAAAGAACTTCCTCACTTTACAGATGCCCAGATTCTGGCGGCCCGCCCCCCGAAGAATCACGTCGATCCCCGGCGCCCCTACGCCTTTTTCCTGGAAGAAGAGTATTCGGGGCAAGGTTGCCTGGAACAGGTGGCGACGGTCTTCCTGACGAACCGGGAATGTCCGTTTCGTTGCTTGATGTGTGATCTCTGGAAAAACACGACGGATCAGTCGGTGGCAGTTGGTGATATCCCGGCCCAGATTGATTTTGCCTTTCAGCAGCTTGGCCTCGAGGAGGTATCTGCCAGGGAAGAGGTGCGACAGGTTAAACTATACAACAGCGGGAATTTCTTCGATTCGCAGGCAATTGTCCGGCAGGATTGGCCACGCATAGGGGAGCGACTTGTCGATTTTCAGCGCACGATTGTTGAAAATCATCCGCGTCTCTGTAACGACGCTTGCCTCCAGTTCCGAGACAGTCTGTCCGGGGAATTGGAAATCGCCCTGGGCCTCGAAACCGTGCATCCGGAAATTCTTCCGCGGCTCAACAAGCAAATGACCCTTGCTGATTTCCAAAGAGCTGTCGAGTTCCTGCGGGACCACCAGATTGACGTGCGCGCTTTCATCCTGCTGAAACCTCCTTCGCTGGATGAAGAAGAAGGAGTGCATTGGGCTATCGAGTCGATCCAGTATGCTTTCGATGTTGGTGTTGACTGTTGCAGTATCATTCCAACAAGGACGGGTAATGGGATCATGGAACAGCTGCAGGCAGCAGGGAGTTTTCAGCCGCCTGGTGTGCGATCCATGGAACAGGTCCTGGAAGCAGGTCTGCAAATGAAACAAGGGCGTGTTTTCATGGATCTCTGGGATGCTGAGCAGTTTTGCCCTTGCCAGGAATGTGCCAGCGATCGTTTACGGCGATTGGAAATCATGAACAAGACGCAGCAGGTGCCGGAGCCAGTCAGGTGTTCCCGATCGGGGTGTGGCTAGTTCGACAAGGGCAGGAGACGGACAAGTTTCGTAAACAAAACAGGTGTCGCAGGTCATGGTCCTTCGTGAGGTTGACGTTGTTGTTTTAGGATCCGGTTTTTCCGGATCGTTGATGGCGCAAATCCTCTGTTCGATGGGACGTTCCGTGGCCCTGGTTGATCGGGGAAGTCATCCGCGATTTGCGATTGGCGAGTCATCCACTCCCAGCGCGAATATGATCCTGGACACGCTGGCCCGGCGATATGGGCTGGAAGAGATCAGTCCGCTTAGCCGCTATGGAACCTGGCAACAAGCCTACCCGGAAATCGGTTGTGGCATGAAACGAGGATTCAGTTACTTCCAGCATCAGCCTGGCGAGGAATTCGAGGTGGGCAACAACCATGAAAAGGAACTTTTGGTTGCCGGCAGCAACGACGATGCATTGAGCGATACCCACTGGTTGCGCGCCGATGTGGATGCGGCTTTCTGCCAGGCGGCTGTCAAACATGGCGCCCTGTTGCTGCAGGAGACAGAAATAATTCGTATGGATTATGATCCCACTGCCAAGGTGAAATGGCAGATAGAAGGGGCCACGGCGGGAGAACCCGTGCACATCAAGACAGGGTTTGTCGTCGATGCGACCGGGGCAGGAGGCGTGCTCAAACGGTTCTTGCAGATTCCCGACCAGGTTGATCAATTACAGACCCATACCTCGGCAATCTATGGTCACTTCAACAAGGTGGGTTCATGGCACGATCAGCTGGCACCGCGACATGATCGTATTCAGGATCATCCGTTCTGTTGTGACCATTCGGCTCAACATCACCTGCTCGAAGGATCCTGGTTGTGGATGTTACGTTTCAACCAGGGATTGACCAGTGTCGGCCTGGTGATGGACCAGTCCCGGCCGAGCAAGGGGCACCTGGCAGAGCAGGAAGATCCCTGGGAGGCGATGAAGAACCGATATCCTGACCTGGGCCGAATGTTACAAGATGCGACCCTGGCCGATCCACCAGGAAAATTGCTGAGCACCGGTCGTCTGCAGCGTCTCTCGAGCCAGGCGGCTGGCAGAGATTGGGCCATGTTACCGCACGCCGCCGGATTCATTGATCCATTACATAGTACTGGAATTGCGCATACGTTGAGTGGCGTGGAGAGATTGGCCAGGATCCTGGAACAGTCATGGGGTCACGAGGATCGCATGACTGCCTTGCAAACATACCAGCAGCAGGTGCTCCAGGAATTGGTGTTGATTGATCGCTTGGTTGCTGGCTGCTATCGCGCCATGAATCATTTTCCCTGGTTCGTAAGTTATTCCATGCTCTACTTCATCGCGACCGTTCGTTACGAGTTGGATCGATTGGAAGGATCACAGGATCGAACCCCCACGGCTTTCCTGGGAGCGGATCAAGCGGATTGGATCCAGATTGTTAGCAATGTTTTGGAACGATTACACGTAGATTTAAATCAAGGTGATAGCTCGCTGCAGCAAGCAGAAAACTTCCAGGAAACTGTCTGGAAGGTCCTTAAACCATTTGACAGGATTGGTTTAAGTAGCCCGGAGATACATCATATGTATCCC
>JAZADA010000368.1:0-9662 GCA_036124135.1 Planctomycetota bacterium
CCATGATGACCTGGTCCCCCTGGATGACGGGCGAGGCCGCGGCTCCATAATCCGATTGCGTCTTGTAGGCCTTGATCTTGTGCGTCCAGAGTGGCTTGCCGTCGAAGTCGTAGCAGTACAGTCCCACATCACCAAACAGTACGTAGAGACGCTTACCATCGGTCGTAGGAGTCTCGGCTGCGTACGTACTCTTGGGATGCCTTGGAATTTGCGGTTTGCCGGTATGGGCCTCATGTTTCCAGAGCACCTTGCCGGTTTTCAAACTAAGACAATAGACCATCCAGTGATGGACGGTATCCGGCGGCTCACTCCGACCCCGGCCAAGGTAAAGTCCACCCTTGGGCTTCTCATAATCATTATCGCTATGCACCGCCGAGACAAAGACCTTGTCTCCCCAGACAATCGGGCTCCCCCACCCCCAGCCTGGAATGGGCGCTTTCCAGAGCACGTTTTTCTCTTTACTCCAGGTGTCCGGCAATCGTGCATCATCTGCCACCACGCCGGTCGCATCCGGACCTCGAAATCGTGTCCAGTTCTCCTGGGCTATCGCCCTGGTCGCTAGTCCGCCAGCAAGGCTTGCTAAAACCAGCCCGAGAAAACATCGCCTGGCAATCACCACGAAAAACTCATTCATAATCAAAGACTCACAACCAAGAAACAATAAACATTCTTCTACAGGGGGGGGTTAGAATGAAACAACCGTAGAGATTATACTGAGATCTTAAGGCTCACGCCAACCATGCGGCACCTCCAAACTCGCCGTTTCATCAGCACCATCCTATCATAAGCAAACAGCACATCATGCAGCATTTCCAACGCCCCCTGACCATCGAGGCGCTCGAGTCCCGCCAATTACTGGCCGGTGACGCCTTTGGCTTCCAGAACCCCCTGGTGCACCATGACGTCGATAATGATGAAGTCATCACACCGATGGACGTGCTCTTGATTGCCAATCGTTTGAACGGAAACGATGGCGACCATCATGTCCGCCATTTCCTCGATGTTGACGGCGATGAGAACATTACGCCAACGGACGCGCTGAATGTTATTAATGGGCTTAACGGTACTCCACGTGAAACACTTCCCGTGTTTGAACATGCCAGGCACATCGCTCGCAAGCTGCGCAAGACTCATCCGAATTTACCAGCGGACCTGCAAACCATCGGCACCCAGGTACTGGATCGCATGGACGAATTCGAAATCGACATCCAGGCCATCCGTGGACAGATCCGGGACTTCCTTGACCTGCCAGACACCGATCGCGCTGACCTGAAAGCACGCATGCAAAACATCCGCAACGTGGTGACACAGCACGCCAACACGATGATCGGCAAACTGGATCTACTCAAGGCAGATGATATCGACACCGCCCAACTAGGGACCGGGGAACTGGACAATCGTTCTATCCCTATTCCGCGGCGATTGCGTGAAGCGATGGAAGTTGATGATCTTCCCAGCGACCTTGACGCCGAACGTGTTGCCGAAATCATGGATGCGATGGACAAGCGACAATGGCGGCCTTTCCGCCACCAGGGATTCAAGCACCATCGCCCCAGGCTGACACCACAAACCCGCGCCCAGCACCTGGAACGCCTGCAAGCCAAGATCAATTCAGGAACGTTGCCGGAATTCATCAACACAGAAAAAGCGTCACGATTCGTGGCCCTGCTCCAGGGAGCAGAGGGAGAGCCGAATCCCCTGACCGAGGACTTCCCACCCCAGGCCCATGACGAAGTGTTTGCAGAGTTGGCTACCTTGCCAACAGACGACAACCTCGTGCCAACGTTCCTGAACTAACCCCAGGAAAACCGGGGGCCGTACCGCGACATCGCTTGCCCCTTGTCCCTTATTCACTGCCAGCGGCGGGCAGTGGAACCTGCTCGGGACTGGCCAGGTAACGCAACAAGTCACGCACCTGCTGGTCCGTGTATTGCCGCAACATCCCCTCCGGCATCATCGACTGTCGGGACGTCACCAGCTCATCCACATCCTTCATCGAGAGACGAATCCGCGCCTCCTGCGTACGCACTTCAATGAACCGGTCGTCCTGGTAAACAATGAAACCACTGAGCAGACGACCATCACTGGTCAGGACATTGGTCAACCGGTAGGCCGGGTCAATCGTGGCACTGGGGTCGAACAGGTTACTGAGCACGTAATCGGTCTTCTTACGTCCCGAACCGGTCAACTCCGGTCCGATCGAACCTCCCTCGCCAAAAAGCGAATGACACTTGGCACAGGTCTTGGTAAAGAGCAACCGACCTGCACTGGCATCTCCCTGCTGCAAGTATTCAGGGGTCATCGTCCGCTTGTAATGGGCAATCTGCTCCGACTTCTGCAGTTGCTGCGCATCATCTGCCCAGATGCGCGCCACCCGCTCCTGGAGCTTAACGTCACTAAAGGTTCGTAGCTGTTGCAAGGCGAATGCCGAAACATCCTGCCGCTGGACATCACCCGCTTCAATGGCCGCCAACAAGTCGGCCGCAAAGTTACGGCGGGTACTGAGGACTCCAATAGCATCCTGCCGCTCCAGGGTCGAGAAACCTGGATAACGCTCCAGCAGCACCTGCGGTGTTTTGCTGTCGTTATGCAACACCAACCCCTGGATGGCGTCACGACGCAACAACGATTTGTCTGCAACGAGGCCATGCAACAGGGAAGCTGACACGGCGTTATCCAGTTTCAACAGTGCTCCCAGCGCATCCCGCCGCTGCTGCACCGTCGTCTCGGGATCCATTATCGTCTTCTGGATCTGGGCAATCGCTTCCTTGTCACCAAAAATCGTCGCCAACCGTACTGCCACCGAGCGGGTCGCGGCATCGCTGCTGGCGGACGCCAACTGGTAAAGGGCGGGCCACGATTGAGGCTGGCTCTGCTCCCCTCGCTGCTGGAGCACATCGAGCATCCCCTGCAGCAAATCAAGACGCGCCTGCGGTTCCTTGACTTCCAGTATCGCCTGCACCACGTCCTCCACGATCGGTTGCTGAACATCGAGCGCCCGGCGGGCTACAAAACGTCGCAATCGTGGCAGGCGAGAGGTAACGGCCAATTGCAAGGCCCGCGCGCGATCTGCCTGCACGAGCGGCTCGACGCCGTACCAGATCATCAGCGGCAGATACGGATCCACCGCATCTTCATCGTGAGTTACCAACGCCGCGGCGATCGCCCAGCGGTCGTCTAAGTCGAGTTTCTGCAACGCCACCGCCAGTGCCAGCCGCACCTTGGCCGACTCCTCGCTGGCAGCCAGTTCCGCCAACGCCACGATTGCCTGCTGCCCGGGTTGTGTTCGATCGACCAACAAGCGAACGGCCCAGCGGCGGACATGCTGGTTATCATGCGCAAGCCAGCTGACAAGCTGTTGTTCCTTGAGGTCATCCAGGACATAAAGAGTCCAGAGGGATCGCAATTTATTCAGTTCGTCTTTGTCGCTGGCAAAGATAGCTCTCAGCTGTTTTTTCGCAGCCGTCAGATCCACTCCCGCAACCGCACGCTCTTGCAGGATCCGTCGTGCGTGACGTACGAACCATTCGTTGGAATGCAAATGCAATTGAACCAATTGCTCAGCCGTTTGCTGTTGGAGATTGAACGACCGCTTCGCGGGCTGGCCGTAAACAACCTTGTAGATGCGGCCACTGCTGCGATGGCTTCCGTCACTGTCATGGCATTCGCCCAGGTCATGCCAGTCGGAGACAAAAACACCTCCATCGGGACCGTACTTGATAGAGAGCCCGCGAAACCAGGGATCGTTACCGAAGAGGAAATCCTCACCATGCACACCAACGTAGCTGGATCGCCTGGGAACCAGTCGATCATTATTAACGCGATTACCGTGCAGGTTATTCGTAAAGAAGGTACCACGGTACCTGGCAGGCCAGTTGTCACCCAGGTAGATCATGCCGCCACAATGCGCATGCCCTCCACCTGCGACCGAGTGGTTGTCGGACGTGTTACGCGAATTCGTCCAGGCACCACCGCCCCAGTGAAGGTGATTGGTAATCGACTGGATCCGTTCGTAAACGTAGGGATTTTCCTGTTCGGCAGCGCGCCGCTCACAGGTCATACCTGGAACGATGTGCCAGAGATGAGCCAGGACCGTGTTGGACGTAATCAAGTCGCCGTACTCGTTGAAGTCAGCTCCCCAGGGATTGACCATCCCACCGGCCAGTTTCTCGAACCTGTGATCGATCGGATGGAATCGCCACATGCCGCGCGTAATCCGGGTCCGTTCCGCTTCCGGCGTCCCCGGCTTACCCACCTTGGACAATTGGTTGAGACCGATGGCACCGTAAAGCCAGCCATCGGGCCCCCAATGAAAGTTATTGATGACATTATTGGAAGAGACCTGGAAACCGTCGAGCATCACGATCGGCTCCGAGTCGGGAACATCGTTCCCGTCTCTATCGGGAATAAAGGAAAGCTCAGGCGTATTGGCAACCCAGACTCCTCCGTGCCCCACGACGATGCCGGTCAGGTAACGGCCCTTATCCCAAAAAACGGTCCGCTGATCGAATTCCCCATCGTGATTCGTATCCTCGAACACCAGGATACGATCTGTAGCATTGTCCTTCTTCCACTTCGGATGTGCGTAATTTTCCACAACCCAGAGCCGCCCGCGATCATCAAAGTCAAATGCAATCGGACGCCGCAGGTCAGGTTCACCGGCAAAGAGGGTCACATGAAATCCATCGGGTACCGTGATTCGTTTCAGCGACTCCTGCGGCGAAAGTGAAATATCCGCTGGATTCTGGCTATTCTTGACGCCTGGCGGCAGATCGTCCGCCTCGAGAGCACCAGGTGCGCCCAATCCGGCCAGCAACAAGGCAGCAAATAGCAGCCGTTGTGCGTGGCACCCAATGCGTCGATAGAAACCAGGAGCGATCATTGCCAGATCTTAACATGGAGCGGGCAATCGAGGCAATTGAGCCACCCCGCTGGCCCCTACCTCTCGGCGGCGAAACTGGGCGCATCCGCGGAAGCGAGTTATACTGGTCAGGATTGATCAACCGCTTGATTTTCGGAGAGTTTGATGGGGGAAAGTTTTATTTTTGAATGTCCCGAGTGTGAATGCGAACTCACCCTCCCTATCCAGGTCGCAGGACGTACTGGAAAATGCCCGAAATGCAAAGCGGTCATCACGATTCCCGACCAGAAGTCGACGGATTTCGACCTCGGCCTTGACGACGACTTTAACATTCGTAGTGGTGATTCCACGATTGATCTACCCAAGCCCGCAGATCAATTTGATACCGACTCAAAAGTATCAAATGAACTAAAAAAGTTGCTTGACGAACTGGATGGAGACTAGGCACCCGGAGCACGATTAGCCAATGAAACATTTCACGTTACTCCTGGCACTGCTATTCCTAACAAGCCCCCTCAGCAGGGCACAGGCGCCGCCCCGGGCACCCGCAATGGCGATCAGCTGCGAGGGAATCTACCCGCAGCACCTGCAGGGTTTTTGCTGGGACGACCAGGGCCATATCTACTGGTCCTTCACCACCATGCTGGTCAAGAGTGACTCGCATGGAAAGGTTCTCAAGAAAATACCGGTCGCCAGTCACCACGGCGACCTTTGCCACCACGATGGCAAGCTATACGTCGCGGTAAACCTTGGACCGTTCAATGATCCCGAGGGAAAGGCTGATTCGTGGGTCTACAGTTACCGCGCCGACACGTTGACGCTGCTGGCCAAGCACAAGACACCCCAGCTGATTTATGGCGCCGGCGGCATGGCTTACCACGATGGAAAGATGATCGTGATAGGCGGTCTGCCCGAGGTTCTTCGAGAGAATTATCTCTACGAATACGACCTGTCATTCAAGTTCCTCCGCCAGCACATCGTGCCGAGCGGCTACACGAGACTCGGGATCCAAACCGCGGCCATCATCAACGGGAACTGGTGGTTCGGTTGCTACGGCAACCAGTTACTCAAGACAGACAAGCGTTTCCAGTTACTAGGCAAGTATGAGTTCGACTGTGGGCTGGGGGTCGCCGGAGATCGTCACCAACAGATCTGGATTGCCCGGGGAACCTCCACGAAAGACAAGGGTTGCACCGGCCAAATCCTGCCCGTCACAGCACACCCCACCAAGGGGCTGATTTTCCCTGCGAAATAGCGTCGCCAATAATCTGTGATTCACTCATCCAGGAAATCCATGGCACCGAGTGCCACGAGAACCGGGTCGCCAACCGCCATGAAAGCCCAATCGCTTACCATTCTCGCTATCAGCCTTCTTGCGGCAACGACTTTGCCTGCCCAGGATACGTCCGAAAAGCACTGGGCGTTCATCCCTCCGCAACGCCCCTCCGTTCCGGAAATCGCGGCTGATTCCTGGAGCCACTCTCCCATCGACCGGTTTATTCTCGCCGAACTGCACAAGCGCAAAATGGCGGGTGGCCCACGTGCCGACCGAGCACGCCTATTGCGACGCGCCAGTCTCGATCTGCTCGGGATTCCTCCCACGCGAGACCAGGTCCAGGCCTTCCTGCAGGATCACCAACCAGGTGCCTGGGCACGCCTGGTCGATCGCCTGCTGGCTTCCCCGCGTTACGGAGAACGCTGGGGCCGACACTGGCTGGATCTCGCTCGATACGCCGATTCCAATGGATTTGAATTCGATTTCGTACGTCCGCATGCCTGGCATTACCGTGACTACGTGATCAACAGCTTCAATACGGACCAGCCGTATGACGATTTCGTGCGTGCACAAATTGCCGGTGACGAGCTGAACCCTGCCGACTTTCCATCGTGGGTCGCAACTGGTTTCTGTCGCAATGGCCCTACCGTCGGCAACCAGGCCCTGGAGAAGAATCGCTACGAAGAACTTCATGACATCATTTCCACGACCTCCGAGGTATTTCTCGGGCTAACCCTGGGATGTGCACGTTGTCATGACCACAAGTACGATCCGCTCCCCCAACGCGATTACTACTCGATGCTGGCCATCTTTCACACCAGTGGAAACCGCAGCCAACTGATTGGCAGTACGCAAAACAGGCAGGACAAATCTCGCCTGGAAAAAGAGATCAGGGATCGTCGCGAACAACTCCGCAAGCTGACTGACCAACCCGCACCTGGTAAGTGGCGTCTGGCCGACGGCGTTCTCTACCAGGACATTACCGGCAACAACGTGCGCACCGTCCTGGGAAACCGCGACTGGAAGAATTACTCCCTGCAGGTCGATGTTCGAAAAACTTCCGGAACCACGGAACCATTCAACTTCAATGCAGGGATCTACCTGGGAATCCGAACGCAGGATTTCCGCAACGGATTCCTGTTGCACCTGGGGGCTTCCGACAACCGCGAACACGCGATTCTGCGAGAGACGAATGGATCGTTCGTGCGGCTTGCGCCGCGCGTGGCTGGTACGATCAAGACAAACCAGTGGTACACGATCAAACTTACTGCTCATGATGGACGCCTGCAGGCCTGGCTTGATCAGCAGCGACTATTCGACATCCAGGATGACCACTTTCCAACTGGCAAACTATCGCTTGGAAACTGGCTCTGCCAAACCGAATGGCGGAACCTGCGCGTGACATCGGTTGACGGAACAATCCTGCAAGCGGGATTTCCGGAATTGCAGCCATCGCATTTCCCGCCAGCTCCGGACGTGACTTTCACTCGCGATTCACTGAACCAACAGATCCAGCTGCGCGAGGCCCAGCTGGCACAGCTCCCCATTGCCATGGCAATTACCGATGAAGGCAGCAAAGCCAAGGTAACGCATGTGCATCAACGTGGCGATTATCGCCAGCCGGGAGAAGAGGTCGGTCCCGGGGTACCGTCGGCGTTGGTCGATCGTCCACTCGTTTTCCCGGAACCAGCCAAGGGGCAGAAAACGACGGGTCGGCGGACGGTCCTGGCCAACTGGCTGGTCGACCGCCAGAACCCCCTGGCTGCCCGGGTGATGGTGAACCGTATCTGGCAGTTTCACTTTGGCGTCGGCCTGGTTGAAACCGCCAGCAATTTCGGCCTGACCGGGATGAATCCCACGCACCCGGAACTGCTCGATTGGTTAGCCGTGGAATTCATGGAACATGATTGGAGCATAAAGCACCTTCACCAGTTGATCATGAAGTCCGCTGTCTACTGCCAGATGTCGGCCTCACCGGATCCACGGATGGCTGCTCACCGCGCGGCCGATCCTCACGGGCACTATCTTTCTCGTTTTCCCTTACGGCGACACGAGGCAGAAGTTATCCGGGACCGTATCCTCTGGGCTAGCGGCGCGCTGAACCTGCAGATGCACGGACCGGGAATCATGCCACGCATCCATCCCGGGGTCCTGGAGACCAGTAGCACACGCAAATGGCCCGTCATTGAAGAAGAAAGCTTTGCGCACTGGCGTCGCAGTGTCTACATCTTTATTCGTCGTTCCGTCATGTTTCCACTGCTCGAATCCTTCGACGCACCGGTAACGACCCAGAGCTGCGAACGCCGGGTGACCACCACGGTACCAACGCAAGCACTGCAGATGATGAATGATCGTTTCACCAACGAACATGCGGACCTGATGGCAGCAGACATTGCACGAGCGCTCCCCGCAGCTGACAGCAAGCAAATCCAGGCTGTCTACTGGAGAGCACTCGCCAGGGCTCCGACCCCGCAGGAGCTAAACGACTGCACTGCCTTCCTGGAAATGATGCAGCGCTATCATCGAGAACAACTTCCAGCCACGCAGCGCGGCGCCGCCAGCGTGCAGCAACTCCGACACAAATCACTTACCGATCTCTGCCACGTGATCTTCAACCTTAACGAATTCGTGTACCAGGACTAATGAAACCTCACGACCCCTTCCTGACTCGCCCGCCATCGGCCCACGACTCGCTCGTAAGTCGCCGGCGACTCTTGCAAACTGCAGGGGCAGGATTTGGATCTCTCGCACTGCAACACTTGCTGCACCAGGACACCGCGCTCGCGGTTGACCCTGCCGTGAACCCACTGGCTGCTCGCCTGCCTCACTTTGCCGCGCGTGCCAAGTCCGTCATTTTCCTGTTCGCCTACGGCGGACCCAGCCATGTCGATTTAATCGACTACAAGCCAGCGCTGGAAAAATGGCACGGCAAATCGATCCCCGTCTTTGATAAGGCAGATGCCTTTAACAAGACCACCAAGGACACGGCGATGAAGAGTCCCTATCGATTTAAGCAACACGGCAAGTCCGGTTTATATATCTCCGAACTATTCCCTCAAATCGCTACCTGCGCAGATCACCTCTGCGTCCTCAACTCACTGCACTGCGAATCGAATAATCACGCGCCTGCTCTCTTTCAAATGAACACTGGTTTTATTCTTTCCGGTCGTCCCAGCATGGGTTCCTGGGTCACGTACGGCCTGGGGTCCGAAAGTGACTCGCTACCCGCCTTCGTGGTGATGTGGGATCACCGCGGCGGACCCATCGGCGGCGCCCAAAACTGGACATCCGGTTTCCTGCCGGCGGCCTACCAGGGAACACCACTGCGCAGCCAGGGTGATCCGATCATTGACCTGAAGCCTCCCGCCAACATGACACCTGGCCAACAGGAGAAACGCCTTCGCTTCCTGGAAAAACTGAACCAGCGTCACCTGGCACAACATCCTGGTGAAGCCGAATTGGCAGCCAGGATCCAAAGCTACGAACTGGCTTACCGCATGCAAATGGCGGCACCCGAGGCTGTTG
>JAZADA010000369.1:0-3792 GCA_036124135.1 Planctomycetota bacterium
GAATCCGTTCGTGGTAGCCTATGATGCAATCACGGGCAAGGAGCGTTGGCGTACCGAACGAACAGAGATGCTCGCTGGATACGCCCTGCCAGTCATTTGCCGAGCCAATGGGCGTGACGACCTGGTCCTGGCAGGTTCCGGAAAACTGAAGGGATACGATCCGTCTACCGGGAAGGAACGATGGAATTGCAATTCCCTGTTGCGCACGATCATGACCACGCCTGTTGTGAAGGATGATCGAATCTATATCACCGTGCAAAGCTACGGGGATACGGATCGCGTTCTGAAGTTTGCTCTCTTGCAATGGAAAGATACCAACCAGGATGGCAAGCTGGACAAGAAAGAGATTGGCAAGGCATTTTGGAAGAAATTCGATCGCGGTGATGCAAACGGTGATGGCTTCCTGGTCGATGATGAAATTGACAATGCGTTCCAGGCCGCAACCAATCGTGTCGGAGGTGGAAATATCATCCAGGCGGTTCGAGGAGGTGGAACCGGTGACGTGACCAAAACACACGTGGTTTTTAACCTGGATCATCCTGCTTCATCTAATATCTCGTCCCCCCTGGCCTACGGAAACCAGTTGTTCATGGTCAAGAAGGGTGGTATCACGGCTTGCTTTGACAATCGGGATGGGAAAACGATTTGGATGAAGAAACGGATTAATAATTTTGGGAACTACTATGCCAGTCCCGTGGCTGGTGATGGGAAAATCTACGTGATGGGAGAAAATGGATTCCTTTCCGTCCTGGAACACGGGCCCACGCTGAAACGACTCTCCAAGAATGACATGGGAGACAGCTGCGTGGCAACACCTGCCATTGCAGACGGTCGCATCTTCGTCCGAACCTTAAACACCCTTTACTGTTTTTCCAGGGAAGCGGAAGAATGACATCATTGTTGCAAGGATTACAGATGGGTTGGACCAGGAACTTGCTTGCTTGCTGTTGGATTGTCGGTAACCTGCTGACAAACCAGGCCCTGGCAGCACCGGTGCGAATCGTAGTCGATGACCAGGCGCCAGCACTGGAAAAGTACGCTGCCCAGGAACTCAGCCAGATGTTGGCCAAGTTGGCTGCCGCGGATGTTACGGTTTCTTCCCAGTTACCAGATCAGCCCATGACGGCTGTGGTATTGCTGGGAAGTCCAGCGACCAATCCTGCGATCCGACGCCAGTTTCGCCAGTCCTGGCCCCAGGTTTCTGACCAGGGGATCGTGATTCGTTCACTTGCTGATCGGAAGGCGGTCATCATCGGAGGGGGAAGTCCGGTCGCAACGCTCTGGGCGGTATACGAGTTTGGCTACCAACAGGGGATCCGTTATCTCTTGCGTGAAGATATTTACCCGGATCAACGACCCTTGAAACTGGCCGGTTGGAAATATGTGAATGAACCCGAATTCAGGACGCGCAGCTGGCGAACAATTAATGATTTTGCCATTGGCCCGGAATCGTGGTCCCTGGCCGAGCATCGAAAAGTGTTGCAGCAACTTTCGAAACAGAAGTTTAACCAGGTGGTACTGGCAGTTTATCCCTGGCAGCCATTCGTGGATTACGAGTTCAAGGGGATCAAGAAACAGACCGCCACGCTCTGGTACGGAGAACGTTTTGATCTGCCGCGTGGTGCACCGGCACGTAATGCATTGCGTGGTCTGAAGGTGTTTGAGAATCCTGAGTTTGCTGGCAAGGAGAGTTACCAGGAGATGACGACCGCCGGAATTCATTATGCCGGCACGATCATCAAGGACGCACAGCAACTGGGTATGAAAGTGGGGATGATTATTTCGCCGCTGGCATTTCCCCGGGAGTTTGGTCCGGCATTAAAGGATTCCAAGCCGGCCCGTGGATTGAACCAGTTGACGGTGACAGCCGGTGCTTCCCAGAAATTTGATGATCCGGTGTTGCAAAGCCTGGTGGCTGTTAAGCTGCGAGCCTACGTGCAAACCTATCCCACGCTGGACTCGCTTTACCTGACGTTGCCGGAATTTCCCGAATGGGAAGAGCATGCAGAAGCAGCCTGGAAGTTCCTGCAGCAACGAACAGACATGAAGCTTCCTGAGCTGGAAACGCTGGTTCAGGCCGCTGTTAACCGTTCCCTGATTGCTTCCGGAGATCGCGGGAAACAGGCCTTAAAGGGAAACGTGGTGGCCCTGGCATTTTTGCACCACTTGCTGGCCCGTCAGCCAGGCTTGCTGAAACGAGCGGATGGACAGCAGATTGAACTGGTTGTTCGCTCGGTTGATCCGGAACTTTATCCTTACCTGGAATCGTTGTTGCCTGGGAATGCCGGGACACTGAATTTCGTGGATTACACGACACGACGCGTGGACGAGAATAGCCAGTACCTGTCACGGATCAAGACCGACAAAGTCAAGGCACAGTTCATTACCACCTTGGCTGATGATAATATCGGGCCACTTGCCCAGCAGGTTACCCAACGGTTGGAATCCCTGGTCAACAAGATCCGTAAGCATGGCTGGGATGGATTCTCTACCCGGTACTGGATGCTGGCGGATCTTGACCCTGCCGTCCATTTTCTTTCACGTGCCTCGTGGGATCCGAAAGTGACGGCACGTTCCGCACACGATTCCCTTTTCACGACCATTACCGGCAAGCAAGACGTGGCGGACCGGTTGTGGCTGGCCATGCAGCATATCGAGAAGGCGACCGAGGTCACTGATCGGAATAACCTGGGATTCAACTTTCCCGTCCAGGGCATGTTGATGAAGCACCACCACCCAGGCCCGATCCCTGCCTGGTGGGACGAGATCAACAAGCTTTACACGAGTGCCATGATTGAACTGTATCGTAGTCATGGAGCCGCTCATCCTCGATCACGTCGATTACTTTTCTACTGGGCCAAGCGCGGAGAATATGTGCTGGAATACCTGGCTGCTATTCGAGCAGTCCGGGACGCGAGCCTGGCAGCCAAGCAGGGTGAAACCGAGATGGTTATCGAGAAGTATGAGGCGGCCCTGGAAAGCCTCTACAATGCGATCGATACCCTGAGTGACGTCGTTCAGGATCAAGGCGATCGTGGCCTGATTGCGGTACTGAACAAGTTTGCTTTCGAACCGCTCCAGGCGCAGTATGAGAAAACAGTTGACGAGGAATCGACGCCATGAAACAGCCGATTCAGCGGAGAACCTTTGGGCAAGTCTTGGCAACCGCAGCCGGGACCATGGGAGTTGCTGGTGTCGATGATCCCGTCGAGGGGCAGGAAGGGAAAGACGTGCAGCAGCCTGTAGTGAATTCAGTCGATGAGGCGGTCACGGTGTCTGACCTGAGGGAACTGGCCCGGGGTAAGTTGCCTGGTCCGACCTTTGACTATATCGATACCGGCTCAGGTGATCAGTACACCCTGCGGGACAACCTGGCGGCGCTGCAAAGAATCAAGGTCATGCCACCCTTGCTCAAGGGGGTCCGTAAGACAGATCTCTCGGTGACGGTACTGGGTAAGAAGCTTTCCATGCCGATCATGCTGGCTCCGGTGGCGGCCCAACGCATGTATCATCCGGAGGGAGGCCGGGCAGCTGCCCGCGCTGCAGCGGCCATGGGAACGCTTTATGGGATGAGCGGCAGTGTTGGTAACAGCGTCGAGGAGATTGCGCAGTCCGGCAAGGGACCGAAATGGTTCCAGCTCTATGTCCCCAAGGATCGTAAGGTTACACGACAACTGGTCGACCGGGTTAATCAAGCCGGGTTCGATGCGATCGTCCTGACGGTTGACCTGGGTGAGTGGAAGGATGCCGATCGACGCAACAAGTTTTCCTTGCCTAAGGAAATGTTGGTCA
>JAZADA010000370.1:0-4569 GCA_036124135.1 Planctomycetota bacterium
AATCCAACACTGGCTAATTGCTCCCCGCGAACCACTTCTCGTGTTCGCTGTTGTACCTGCTGGTCCAGGTGATTACGGATTTCTTGAAATCGCGTGGTCATATCATTCATGGCCGCTGCCAGCTCGGCAATCTCGTCACCAGTTTCCAGTTCGATCCGATGATCAAAATCACCACGGGCTACCCGTCGGCAACCGCCGATCAGTACCTGGAATCGTCGCATCAGGGAACGGTTGAAGAAAAGTCCCAGTCCTATCAGAAAGCAAGTTGCCACAAAGATGATCACCCACGTGCAGACAATCATCGTCCGGTATTTGATGCGAACCTCGCTGGAAAACGCAGGCATCCTCGGTTGCACGTGGCCAGGCAAAATTGCCGCCAAACGACTCAGCTCAGCCAGTTCATCATTGAGCATTTCAATTTGAAGTTGGTCCAGTATCCAGATCTCGCCGCGATTGAGCCCATTGATCCGCTCCAGGGTAGCCTTGAGCTTTTTCATGGTGATCTGTTCGAACTTTAAATCACCCAGCAGATTGCTGTCCATGCTGGCAATGGATAGCTGGTGTCGGTAACGCTCCAATGATTCACCGACGGCCAGCAGGTTAATGTGAAACTCTTCTCGCAACAGACCGGTGTAGTGCTGAGGGTCACGCCCCGGGAAATCACGCAAGGTCTGAACCTGTTGAAGTGTAAACCTGAGACTGGTGACGGTTCGAGTGAGTTCGGCTGATAAGGGTAATTCACGGGCTCGACGACTGATACTGCGCGCCAGGTGACGATAGTCATTGAGCCCCAGCAGACTGAGGATAGCTAGCCCGAAGAGGATCAACCCCAGGATGAGCGTACAGGCTTTCACCTTGGAACGAATTGGCAATGGGAAAGCGATGACGACCTCCTTGTCGTATCCGCCTGGAAGGGAAAGCAAACGGGGCAGCAAAAGCGTGGCTTGGCAAGCTGTATGGAATTGAGCCTGGCAAGTGTACTCGGTGCCCGCGTCAGGTGACAAGGTGGAATATGAGGCGAGCTTGCTAGCAGAAAACCAACCCTGTTTTTCGGCTGACGTTAGTGTCGGATGGCACGTCGCAACAGGATTGTGCCGATGACCAGGAGAACCAGGTTTCCAAACCATACGCTGTAGGGCGGAAAGGCGCCACATTTGGCGCGATCGACGCCATATTGCATCAAGGGATAGTAGATGGCCAGGATGGGGAGAAAACAGAGTCCGAAACTAGTCCAGAAATCTGCCGTCCGCAGGCGAATAGCCATACCGGTACCGATCAGAATGAAAACCAGGCAACTGAATCCATTGGCCCAGCGACGCCACGGTTCGGTCAATAAACGAAACAGTCGGAAGTTGGCAGAATCGAGATTGTCGGTACGATTTTCCCACTGGTTGCTCGTGAGTTGTTGGAAATCTCCTGTCAACATCTGGTAGGCTCCATGGGCTGCCAGTAACTGTTCCTGGTGTGCGATGGTTTTTCGTTGTTGTTGAGCCTTGGAGGTGATATTGCGCAGGGCGATTTCAGATGGTGAATGGGAATGCATTCCTCCACGGGCACCCGTGGGGATGGGTAATTCGTATTCAAAGGTATTGGGCCATTGACCGTGAGTATGGGTTCCCACGTCAAACTCGGTGTCCTCGATCCGAATTTTCAACTTGTTGTTTTCCGGGTTGAAGTTCAATTCAGCCTGGCGAGCAACCAGGGTAATCGTTGGTGACTGATCGGTGGCATGAAAACAAATCGTAGGACGGATGAGTGTCCGATCCTCGACTCCCTTGACACTGATGGAAAATCGATCGGTAGTATAGGATTGCTGTGTTCGTAGCATGCCATAGGCGATTTCTTCAACCGATTGAAGGACCACGCGATTGATGCCGTGGCGCCCCCAGGTAACGGCGATGTCATTTAACCAGACTGCTGCCAGGCTGATCGTGAATCCCAGCACCAGGGCCGGCCAGATCACAACCATGGGGGAAATTCCCATCGCCTTTACCGCCAGGATCTCGTTGTCTGCTGCCATGCGACCGTAAAGACTGCAGGTGGCAAACAGAAGCGTGCCGGGAATGGCAAACCTGAGGGCATCGGGTAAGACGAAAGGGATCAATCGTAAGACGGGGATAGGTCCCATCCCCTCCCGCAACGCACGCTGTGCCAACCCGATGAGTAACATGATGAAGGTCATCACGAGCAGGGTCGTGAGAAAAACCTTCAGCATTTCGAAAATGATGTAACGCGTGATTCGCCGCATCAGCATGATCGCCAGGGTCAAGGGATTCGGTTGCCGGGCCTGTTCCAGCGCGACCGGAACTGTACCACGTTAACGAGGGTCCGCAAACGACAGTTTGGCTGTCGTGGGTCAGCAAGGTTGGAGTTGACCCATTTTAACTATTTGGCTATTGTTTCGCAGCTTACCTTTAATCCGATCTGTCGATATCGTGCTGTGGAATGTCGTGGTGCGACTGTTCCTGATGACAGATGGGCCAATCAGTTAATGAGAAAATGAATATCCATGCAACGTTGGATCCAATCACCTCGGCGAGATCCGTGTAACCTGTGTCGCGGTGAACAATTTCAGCAGTTGTCTTTGCTTGATCGCAAAAGTCGTGAGCTGGTGACCGTCGTATGCGAGCAATGTGGATTGGTATCACATGAACACATTCCGAGTGATCGCGAGTTAGAAGAGTACTATTTTCGACAGTATCGACAGGAATACCACCAGGAATATACGCCCTCCGCGTATCGCGTGGTCCGTGAATGGAAACGTGGTGGACAACTGGTTAAACGGTTGCAACCGTTTCTCGAGTCGGGTGATCGCGTGCTGGAAATCGGTTCAGGAATTGGCTGTACGGTAAAGCAGTTTGAGTTGGCTGGTTATGCAAGTAGTGGAATCGAACCAGGCGACGGATTCTGTCGATTTTCTCGAGACCGTTTGCATGCCCAGGTACGGCAGGCATCACTGGCTGATCTGACTCGTCAACCCGAGGCAGAACTGGTTATGTTGGTTCACGTACTCGAGCATCTTAACAACCCGCAGCAGGCACTTCAGCATATGCGCGAACTCTTGACGGATTCGGGACGGCTGTATGTGGAAGTTCCCAATTTCGGGTTGCCGCATGCAGCTCCGGGCAAGCTATTTCATTTTGCCCATATCTATAATTTCACCTCCGCCACGCTGAAGATGCTTGGTCGATCCAGTGGATTCAAAGTGGAGGCTGAGCTTTCCGGTAAGAAGGATCGCAACCTGCGTATCCTGTTTCGAAAGTCGGCTACGGCTGAATGGAACCTTGATTCAGAATCGTATCGTGATTCCATTGAGGCGTTTACCCGTTACAACATGTGGTCTTACCACCTGCGCTGGAGCTATCTTAGCCGACGGTTGAAAATCGCGTGGCGCCATCGACGTGAGCGCTGGCAGGCTGCAAGTGGATTGGCCTGCCTGGAGCAGACCTGTGTGCCTGGAAAGAAAGAGACATCGGAAACTGAACCTGATGGCTTGCAGGCAGCGTGAGTGTTTTCACTCTTCCTCTACCGTGGTTCCCAGTTGCTTGAGTTTCTGGAATCGAAACTCCTTCATCATGAAGGAAATAGCCCTTGCATAATATCGCATGGACTCGTTGTATCCCTTTTTCTTGGCTGCACTAGCAGCTTGCGTGGTCAACTCGTTGAAGTGATCCCATTCGATGGTGGCCTGGTTTTCAAGGGCTACTTTTTTTAGATCGCGACATTTATCAAGCAGCTTGGCCAGGAACTCGCGAGTTACCTTGCAGCCCGTACTCGTGTACGGCCCTTTTCCCTGTGGCGGTGTGAAAGCAGGAGTGTTTGCGACTTCCTGGCGATAACTTCGTCCCAGCCAAATACCAGTCCCCAGCGTTCCCAGGCCGAGGACGGCAATGGGTAAACCAAAAACCCAGGTAGATGTTTCCGAGATCCAGAAAGCCATTACCATGAGCAGGAAGGCGGTGATCCAGAACCCGGGATGAGCCCGCCGTACAGGTATGGGTTCCAACGCTGCTTCTGTTTCGTCAGGTCGAGAGGTAACGATCTGGGTGCCAGCAGCGAGCGCAACGATGACCGTGGAATTATCAGATCCACCCCTGATATTGGCCAGGTCGACGATGAATTGGGCGGCTTCATAGGTGGGAAGATTGGCGATAATGACAGCGAGCTCTTCATCTTCGATCATTCCGCTAACGCCGTCAGTACACAGCAGGTACAGGTCGCCCTGTTCAATAACAAAGGGTCCCTCGATGTCGACCTTGACTTCGGCATGGGGACCCAGCGAACGGGTAATGACATTGGATGGTACCCGGCTAATCAAGTCGGAGTTTTTGTCCATTTGTCCAGAAGCCTGCAACTCCCAGACCAGGCTATGATCGAAGGTCATTTGTTCCAGCGTGTTGTTGCGAAATCGATAGATACGTGAATCGCCAACATGTCCGATAATGGCACCCTGGGGAAGCATCACCATGGCGCTTACCGTGGTACCCATGTTATGGAAATCACTGTTGGCTTTACCACGCTGATAAATTTCCTGGTTGGTTTCCGCGATGGCCTTGTAGAGGGCCTCGA
>JAZADA010000371.1:0-6806 GCA_036124135.1 Planctomycetota bacterium
CCGAATCGATCGAAGACATGGCAGCTGAAACAAGTACTAACAGGAACAGCGTACTAAGAAACGGTCCAAAGATCTTGGTCGTCCCCAGCAAATATGGAACTACCTGATCCGTTTTATCGATGGCATCCATGGAAATCACCGCATGGGCCAACGCTCCAATAGGTAGCAATGAAATATAGGTAATCGTGATCAACAACGGGGCCACCCAGGATGCCGTACGCAAGGCCTGCTTATTTTTGAGACCATAGAAACGAGAGAGTTGCCGTGGTTCCACCACGTACTTGATACCCACGGCCAGGGCCAGTCCCAGCACATTGATCAGCGCCATGTTTCCCTCCCAGGCAACAAGCTTGGGGTCCTGCAACTGAACTTGCTCAAGCATGTTTCCCAGGCCACCTCCCTTGATGATCAGGCCAATCAACATACCGACCGCACCGACCACCATGAGCGAACCCTGCAGGGCATCCGTCAACACGACCGACTGGAAACCTCCAGCCAGCGTATAACTCGTAACAACCAGGAAAACCAACAACACGCACAACTCGTAATCCAGGTCCAGGAAACTGGCCAATGCCAACGCCGATCCCCGGTAAATAGCAACCAGGTAGATGACTGAGGCAACCAGGATGACCAGGGCAGCCAGTCTTCGTAGACGCATCGACTGGTAGTGGTGGCCGAGGAAATCAGAGACGGTCAACGACTCGTATTCCCGTGTCAGCGGAACGAAACGCGGAGCAACGACAAACCAGGAAACGGCGCAAAGTCCCACGTAAACAAAAATACCCAGGCACCAGATCAACCCCGCATCCCAGCTTTTCCCGGAAGCACCAATAAAAGTATTGGTACTCATGAAAGTGGCATAAAAAGACAAGGCGACGACCCAGCCACCCAGTTGCCTGCCTGCCACCAGGTAGTCGCTAAGCGACTTGACGTGTCGTTGCCCCTTCCAGGCGTGATGTGCCAGTAGTACCAGGTAACCAGCTAGAAAGATTACTGCCAGCCTGTGATCATTCCACCATTGCATACATCACCATTCCTACTGCCCGATGAAACCGATTACGTCGCTGCTGGAAACAGTAACTTGATCGCCGGTTTCTCCACCTTGCCCATGGCATTACGTGGCAATGTTTCAAGCACGAGCAGTATACTGGGGACCTTGTAAACAGCCAATCGCTCCTTGCTCCAGGATCGCAACTCCTCCAGCGTCAACGCCGCACCCTCTTCCAGGACCAGGCAAGCGGCCACGCGTTCTCCCCACTCTTCGTCAGGCAAGCCTACAACTGCGGATTCCACGATCCGATCATGATCTCGCAGCACCTCTTCAATTTCCAGCGCGGAAACCTTGTAACCGCCTGTCTTGATAATATCCACGCTGCTACGACCCAGGATCCGATAACTCCCCTCTTCCACCACGGCAACATCACCTGTTCGGAACCAACCCTCCGTAAACGATTCCTCGGTGGCTAATGGATTTCCCCAGTATTGCTGGAACACGCCCGGGCCGCGCACCTGGATCTCTCCGGGCACATCGTCAGCAGGTATTGCTCCATCTTCATCAACACGTCGTACCTCCATGTTCGACAAGGGTTGTCCCACGTGGCCCGGCACACGAAGACCATTTAATGGATTGGCCAACGCCATCCCAATTTCTGTCATCCCGTAACGCTCCAGCAAAACATGTCCCGTGATCGATTTCCACGATTCAAGTGTTGAGACCGGTAGAGCCGCTGACCCCGAAACCATCAATCGCAACTGGCTACAACCACGAGATAACCGCTGCTGATCCATTGCAGCCGCTTCCTGCCACGCCGCAATCAACCGGTTGTAAATCGTCGGCACCGCCATGAACAACGAAAGCTCGCCACTGCCCAAACGTTTCCAGACCTGCTGGACTTCAAAACCGGGCAGGATTTCGCAAGTGGCACCCGCCCACAGGGCACAGGTCAACACATTGATAATTCCATGAATATGGTGCAGTGGCAACACATGAAGGATGCGATCCTCCGCCGTCCATCCCCAGGCATCGATCAAGGCAACGGTCTGTGCCTGGATATTCTCATGCGTGGTCACCACTCCCTTGGGACGGTTCGTCGTTCCACTGGTGTAGAGAATCATGGCTGCCCGATCCAGCGAGATCTCAGGCAAGGAAGTCGACTCCTCTAATAGCAACTGGTCCAGTCTCAGCAACGGCAGCGAACCCGCGGCAGCCAGGGGTTGCAGTTTCTCCTCCCAGGCAGGATCCGCCACCAGGATAGAAATCCCCGCGTCTTCCACCACGTGTTGCAACTCTGGCAGCGGATGTTGCAGTCCCAACGGCACGGCAATGCCACCCGCTCGCCAGATACCCCATTGGCAGGCCGCATAGGCAAAACCTGGGGGAACCAGGAAACCGATCCGAGCCATTGCCAGATCCTGCTGATCACCCAGCAGACCGGCAGCCACGTTCGCAGATGAAACAAGCAGCTCTTCGTACGTGTGGGATTTTCCTTCAGAAATGATCGCCACGGACGAACCGTGGCGAGTTGCTCGTTCCACAAGTTCAATCGTCGACATGGTGCCTCCCCGCTGAGCGTTACATGATCTCGGGATTAGTCTCGACGGAAAGAAAACGGTCAAGGCATCCCACGGCATCCTCGAACTGTTCCTTGTCCAGCAACTGCAAGAGCTCCCGGATCAGCAGCTTCTGTCCCTCGGTAAAGGGAATCGCATCTGTGGGACCCGGAGGTTCCGGCACCAGGTGGGCCAACATTGTTTCGATAAGAGTCTTCAATCCCTCATCGGTGACCGTTGACGTCAGGATACCCGTCGGGCGATCACTCACATCCGCCGCATCCGTCAGATCACTTTTATTATAAACCACCAGGGCACCTGGACATGATTCGTACAATCGTTGGTCGTTTTCCGACCAGCCCAGCTGCCCCTCAAAAACAAGCAGTACCAGATCCACCTCTTCATGTTGCTGCCAAGCCTTGTTAATTCCATCCTGTTCCAACCCCTTGGCATCATCACGCAGGCCCGCCGTATCCATTAATTGAACAGGCCAGCCATCCCAGGCAGTGTGCGTGGAAACCAGATCACGCGTCGTACCGGGCTGGTCATGAACAATGCTGCGATGAAAACCAAGTAGCGCATTCACCAGGCTGCTCTTACCTGCATTAGGAGGTCCCAGCAAGGCAACTTTCCATGGCTGGGTAACATGTAATCCCACGTCGATCCAGCGGTCCAATTGCTGCAATCCCGCACGAGCCACCTCCTGCTGTCCAGCCCGCATCGCAAGCAATATCTCATCCAGTCGATGTCGCAAGGCACCATGGTACTGTGCCAGCATCAACAGCGCACCGCGACGTGTACGCGCATCGATCATCGATTCCCAGGCAGCGATCGACAACGGATCCTGGCTTTCGCTCGTCAGCCACGACTGGCTGGCATCAACCGCGCAACCAGATGCGACCAATGCATCCTGGATTTTTTGGACCGCAGCGTCTCCACCATGACAGTGGACCTCTACATGATCAGATCGTTGACGACACACAACCAATTCTTCGCCAGGACCAGACGCAGAAACCCAGCGGCCGAAAACAATCTTTCCACAGTCTATTTCTTCCAAGTGACGGCCTGATGCCGGGCGAAAATACTGACTGACCTGTTCGGTTGCCGATGGACCAAACACGCCCATCGTGGCCACTGCAGAACGCCCAACGGCCGTCAAGCGAGCAACCCGGGTCTCGGGCAAGCTGGAAACATCTACTCTTGGCTCACCCATCTTGTTTGGCTTGCTCCCGGATGACCCCGTGGATACCACTCAGCACCACTCCCGTCAGCACCAAATCACTGACCTGTTCAAACCCATCTTGCACCAGGTGTTCCGCCCAGATCGCACCCGCGCCCGACAGGAACTTCTCCGGAACGGTAGGGCAGGACTTGCTCATCTGGATTACCAGCTCACGCAGGGCACCCAATGTGCCCCAGTAAACCCCACTGGAAATCGCAGCGTCTGTTGACTTGCCCACCGCCTCGCAGGGTGATGGCGCATGATCAACCAAAGGCAGCTGATCCGTTCGAGCTGCTAATGATTCCATGGCCAGGTGCCAGCCGGGCAAGATTGCACCGCCCAAGAAAACCCCTGACCCTGAAACGAGGTCACAGGTTACTGCGGTACCACAATCCACGATCAACGCAGGGACGCCAGCCGATCGCCGTTGATTAACGGCCACGGCAGCTGTCAGGCGATCCATTCCTACCTGTTCAGGGTGGGATACCTCCACTGCCAGGGGCACATCCTCATGGGTCAACACGACAACCGTCTCACCAGGACGTTCCCTCTGTATCCACGAAACCAGAATGTCCCGAAAAGGTTGATGCACGCTGGAAATAAACCACTGCAACTCACCCACGGCAGCCCAGTCCCCGAGTACGCGAGACCACGCAGGGCCAGGAAACTCCTGGTGGGAAAAACGTACGGGCGCCGCATCATGCATGATTGGCAGTTCCGTACCATCCCAGCCAAACAAGGCAGCCGAAAAATGGCTGTTTCCAATATCGATCGCTACCAGCCACTGTGTCTGTTGTCGCGTCATAGATCGTTTCGAAAAAAAACCAAGTCACCTGACAAAACATCGACGTTCAGGATCACACCTTGTCCACCTCCAGTTGCTGCATGATACGACCCGTCAGCTGATTTAAACCCTCACCCGTCACGGCGGAAATCAGTAAAACCTCGGCTCCTACCTCCGTACGGAACGCCTCGTGGACCTCTGCGGCTGTGGGCAACTCGGACTTGGTAATCACCACGATTTCAGGACGTTCCGCAAGTGCCGCATTGTACTTCACCAGTTCCTGGCGAATGGTCTGGTAGTTGGTCATCGGATCCGTCCCATCCATCGGATCTGGCTCCACCAGGTGAACCAGGATACCAGCACGCTCGATATGGCGCAAGAATTCATGCCCCAATCCAACCCCTTCATGAGCTCCTTCAATAAGCCCCGGGATATCGGCCAGCACGAAACTGCGATTCAGATCAAATTGCACCAGGCCCAGGTTCGGGTACTTGGTCGTAAACGGATAATCTGCGACTTCGGGGCGAGCACGTGAGAGGCGGCTCAGCAACGTACTCTTACCCGCGTTAGGTTTACCGATCAGGGCCACATCAGCAATGACTTTCAACTCCAAGATCAAGTCCCGCCGCTCGCCCTCTTCACCCGGAGTAAATATTCGAGGTGCCTGGTTGGTCGCTGATTTAAATCGCCAGTTTCCCTTGCCCGCCTTACCACCACGAGCCGCCACCATCTGGTCCCCACACTGAACCAGGTCCTTGATGACAAATTTTTGACCGGCATCCATTACCAGCGTTCCCGGCGGTACCGAGATGACAAGATCCTTTCCCGATCGTCCCCGTTTCTTGGCACCACTCCCAGGTTTTCCCCTGGGGGCTTTCCATTGCTTGCGACTGGTCACCCCGGCCAGGCTGTCGACATCCTCACCAGCAATGATGACGACGCTGCCACCATGTCCACCATCCCCGCCATCTGGACCGCCTCGCGGGACATACGGTTCACGACGAAAACTCATGCAGCCGTCACCACCGCGACCACCTTCCACGTAGATCGCAACTCGGTCGACAAACATGATTTCATCCTTCGTCGTACAATCAATGAAAGCAGGTCACAAAAAAAGGGACATCCTCTGAAAAGGAAGTCCCTGGTACCGTTCACGTAACTGCCTGCAAGAAAAGCAATCTGCCGAGACTCTTAGGCCACCACGTTGATCCGTCGCCCCTTGCGGTCAAACGAAACAACTCCGTCTACCAAAGCGTACAGCGTGTAATCATTTCCCTGGCCCACGTTGGCACCGGGATGAAACTTGTTACCTAGTTGGCGGATCAGGATATTGCCTGCCTGTACCTGCTCACCACCAAAACGCTTGACGCCGCGACGTTGAGCATTAGAGTCTCGTCCATTACGAGTCGAACCACCGGCTTTCTTATGTGCCATCGATCAAATCATCCATTCGTAGAGAGGTTGCTTCCGGTTCCAGGGAAACTACCTTTTTAACGATAAATCCACCGGTAATCAAGCCGTTTGTCGACCCCATATTTCTGAAAAACTTCTGCCTGCTCACCTTCGTTACGCATCACCGGGATGCCATAACGCACCTCTGTCTCGTGTTCCAGCACGGAATCACCCGGTCGCCAGAAATTCAACTGCAGTGTTTTGAACTTAAACTGACGTCCCTTACCAGGTGGATCCCCTGGCTTAAAATCGTCAGATGTTTCGAGGAATTTGTAGGCATTCGTCAAACCCTGGATATAGACCGAGAAATGATCCGTCCGGGGATCAACGTCTTCCCAGGTCGCAATGCCCCAGACTCCCCGATCAATACGACCATCACTCATCATGACCTTGGTTGCCGCCATCTGAACACTGTTGAGCAACGGTCGCCCCACACGCTCACGCTCGCTGACCGGTTTCAAGGCCGACGGAATCACACGATCCAGGTACTCTTTGTTGTAGTCATGACTACGCAATACGATATGCGGGAAAAAACGGCGATACTCCAAGTCCTTGCGTCCAACCCCCATCACCTCCCGGTAAAAACCTTCATAGGAACCAAGTATTTTTGGATCCAGCGGTCCAGCTGCACCACGCAACGGTGGCACCGGAGGAAAATGAGCAGCATTCGTATTGTTCAGTTGCGAGAGGAAATCTTCCGGTGGCTTGACCACATCATCTAACGAGGTGGGCACGGGATAGAGATCAGACCCGAGGTAGCGGACCCGGTACACCATGTACCAGACCATCTTTCGACGC
>JAZADA010000372.1:0-11526 GCA_036124135.1 Planctomycetota bacterium
CCAGGACGCTGACGATCTTGCCCGCACAGTGGCTTGCTGCAACTTGCTGAACCAGTCGGGTGAGATCCGCAAAATCCTGGGATTCGAGTCCCAGGGAGCCCACGGGATCGAGTCGATGGCAGTCAAACCCTGCGCTGATAAGAACCAGTTCAGGTTGAATGCGGTTGGCGAACTCGACCAGTTCTCGTTCAAATTCTTCCAGGTATGCTGATCTGGAGATCCCCATGGCCAGGGGTAGATTGCAGGTGGTCCCCAGTCCATCGCCACTACCAGTCTCCTCGGCAGACCCACTGCCCGGGTAGAAAGGCCAGCGATGCGCGGAGAAAAATCCAACCTGGGAACTGGTCCAGAACAGGTCCTGCGTCCCGTTGCCGTGGTGGACGTCCCAGTCAACGATAAGTAGTCGATTAAGGTTCCATTCCTCCAGGGCAAAGGTGGCGGCCACGGCGACATTATTGAATAGGCAGAACCCCATAGCACGGTTAGCCAGCGCATGGTGTCCCGGTGGCCTGACCAGGCACAGGGCATTTTGGTCGTTACCGTCGAGAACTTGGTTGACGGCATCCGTCACGGCGCCGGCGGCCAGGCAAGCAGCCTGGTAAGAGTGTTCGCTGAGGATCGTGTCCGGATCCAGTGCTCCACCCCCTGCCTGGCTGGTTTCCAGGACGGTCTGGTGATAGGCCGCCGGATGGATGCGTTCTAATCGTGGCAGCGTGATAGGTTGCCAGGAATCTTTCCTCTCGACGCCGACCGGCAACCCGTTCAGGAGCCGCTCATCAATCGATGCTAATCGTGCTGGACATTCCGGATGTCGACCGGTCTGGTGCAATTGCATGCTGCTGTGGCTATACAGTTGTGTCATCAAATGTTTCACCAGGTGGGAATTTCAGCAGGTGTGTGGAAAGGCCTGTTTTCGCATGTAAATCCTTGCCGTACAAGGGTTTTAAGTTGACAATTGATCCATTCGATCCGTATGATAGGAATTATTGGAATCGTCTTCATACTTGGCTCGATTCAGTCTCCATCATTCGTTGGAGTGAGCTAGGATTTAGTAGTAAAATCAGGTACCGACAGCTGCTTATTTCGCATATCATGCGAGCCAGTTGAAGACGGTATTTGTATGAGGACGACAACCTGTTTTGCGGCTCCTTGAGGCCGGGGAATGGGTGTAGTGAATAGGCGTCAACCAGAGGGTTCTTGGAACGGGGCCCATGGTGACAGGAAAACCGGGTGGAGGCACGATCTATGTTCACTTATCCAGGTAATCTAGTTGGTTCGATCTGCAAGGCTCTATTGCCGTGGAGCTTGTTGACCGTTGTAGGTCTGCTCACGGGCAATACCGTGTCTGCCCAGGATGCGCCGGCAGCCAAGCCGCCAGCAGCAGCGGTGCAGTACCAGGTCTTACCGACTCATCCGGCCTTGAGTGGTGACACGCCACAGGCTCGGTTAGTGCGCAATCGCGTGAGTGGCGAGATACGTCAGATGTTGCGTGGTGATTTGTCCTGGGATGATGATGCCAACAAGAGTAAGTTCAATGCCTGGTATGGACAGTATGTGTTTGCTGCGATGACACAACCGGGCAATTTCGCCACGCTTGACGTGACCAGGCAGAAGTTTCTTCGACAGGACCTGGGTACCGCCAAGGTCCAGGCCGTGCATGATCACCTGGCCAAGCAATTGACCTTACCTCAGATGACGACCATCGTGCGGGGAAATTTTCATCCGGCAGTTCGTTACAACGCGATGTTGATCATTTCAAGTCTGAATAACGTGGAAGTTCCCACGACAGGACAGCGTGTCCCCCCGATTCCCTTGCTGGATGCGTTGGTAGTCATCCTGGACGAATTGAAAAATGAAAAGCAGATGGATGCCGTTAAGTTGGCTGCCTGGATTGGTGTGTTGCGACACGTCCAATTGAATCGAATCAACAACCAGATTCCTGCTAATGCAATGCAGATGATTCGCGATATCTCGAAGGCAACCCTGTTGCAGAAGGAACCTCCGGCCACGCGTAGCTACAGTGGGCACGTTTGGATGCAACGCCGCGCCATTGATGTCTTGGTGGCTGCAGGTACAGGAGCGGATGCAGAAATTATCAGCCAGATTGAAGGCCTGACCTCGCAAGTGGATGCTCCCATGTCTTTGCGACTGACCGCAGCACGGGCCCTGGGGAGCCTGGAGTACCAGGTCGGCGCAAAAACGACGCCGGCGACCGCAGCTCTCAAGCTAGGTGCCCTGGCGGCAGTGGTTTGTCGAGCTGAAATGGAACGTGTGGAAAATGAGAAGAAGGCCCTTGAGGAGGCATCCCAGGGAACCGGTTTCAGCGGCATGGACGAGATGATGATGGACGACGAAGGCATGGATGGTGGAGACAGTGAAAGCATGGCGGAAATGTTCGGCCAGGGTGGTGGGGATGCTGGCCTCGACGGAGGAGGCGCTGGCGGGTCCAATCTTTCCGATGAGCAAAACGAGGAATTGAGTTACACCAAACGGATGCTGAAATACCGGCTCTTCTATGTCCAGCGTGGACTCGGTGAAGAAGTCGGGAAAGCGGGATCCGTTACCAAGACAGGCTTGTTTGCCAAGGTCAGTGACGCCGAGAAGGTCCAGGTGCAACAGATCCACTCGATGCTGACCGGTATCCTGGCAGAATTGGAACCACCGGAACCGGAAGAAGGTAAGCCGCTGGTCTTTCTTGATCGCGATCAACTGCTACAAAAATTGCGTAAGCAAGTACGGCAGTTGGAAGCGGCAACCAGCCAGGCAGCGGGTGGAGCCCAGGCGAAGTCCGATGACGGGGCACTTCCGGGTGTCGGTATCCCCCGCGCAAACGAGTAATCATTACCAGCTTGCTGGTTCAGGATTGCTCGACGGAAATGCCCGCGAGGTCCATGCTTCTTGCCATGACCAGGCCATGGCCTCCGAACAGTACCACGGTGAAGAGCAAGTCTCCGCCCATCGTGTAGCGGAAAAAAGGCAGGGCCTGCGTATAGCATTGGACCAGCCCAGCGAGGTCGGCACTGTACCAGCTCGCCTGCCACCAGACGGCCAGGTTGGTGACCAGGAAAAAGGCGCTCGAAGCCAGTAAACTGCAGCCCACAACGCCCAGGCTTGAAGCTGCCATGGCCCGTGGCTGGCGGGGCGAAAAATTCAGGTGCCGTCGCAATAGGGTACGCATCATGACGGGAAGTGCCAGCATGCTATAGACGACGATCATCAGGCTGGGGTTATAGGTGCCCAGCGTGAAATCACTGATCACCATTACCAGGACCGGTACCATGATGGCGAGCAGGCGCGAGGAGAAAAAATATCCGGCAAACAACGCCAACGCCGCCACCGGGGCAAAATTTGGCAGGTCCCGACACAACAATCGTGCACCAACCCCGGCCGAGATCAATCCGCAAAAAACGAGCCACTGAACTCCCTGTCGGGAGCCGGTCTCTCCAGCAACGTTATTGCGGTCACCTGCTGTGCCTCGATCAGTGTCTTGACGCTGTTGTTGATTTTGATTCATGGATCAAGGTACTCACAAGGTCAATGGATTTTCATGAAGGGGACGCGGCTGATTACCTGGATGGTTATCAGTGGAAAAGAATTCTAGCGGTATTTACCAAATGTCCACAAGATGGCGTCTGTTGGTTGTACCTTGAAAGTTGCAAAACTCCGATCTCCTAGTTTGCCATTGACCCGGTAGACCCAGTTGCGATCACCTCCTTGATTTTCCAGCTTGTCGATGCTGGTGAGAAAGGCTGTTTTTCCCTTGCCACGATGCTTGAAACGTATCCCCCGGGGATGTTTTGCAGCGGCCTGCAGGACGTCCAGGATGGTCATATCCCGGGTCCAGGTAATGGCGGTAAAGCGTTTCTGAAAGTGATCGCCAAAATCGATAACCAGGGATACCTGGGATTTTTTAGTTGGGTTGGCCTGCTGAGCCTCGGCGACCGGTGCCGTCAACAAAAACAGGATGACGACCAGCAGCAGTTGGCATGGCGTGGTCGAGTAGGCGGCGGATCGTTTCCTGCCAGGCGAGCACAAAAGACGGGACATGGTAGTTCTCCAGGAAAAAGTTCTCGATAGTGACATCATACCAGCTTGGAGAAGACGCAGGCTATCAGGTAGGCCTTCGGTACCAGCTATTTCACGGAAAAAGAGATCTCGGCTGGGAGGATGGCCGGAGAAAATAGTCGAGGAGGGAATAGCGGGCTTTTCGTCTGCCTCAAAGGGGGTTAGCATCAATGCAACTCCCGGTACACAGGTTCCACTGGCGACGTTGCAAGGGGCCCTGGTCTACCCGGAGATCACCTGTCAGGTTAAAGGATTGGCGCACGATGACGAGTTCTCCAGCAATTCGTTGCACGATGCTCGAACCGGATATTGCCGTGTTGACACTTGATGTTCCCGGCAAGAGTGCGAACACCCTGTCCTCCTCAGTACTCCAGGAATTGTCGGATCACCTGGATGTGTTGCAGCCGCGAGATGACCTTGCTGGACTGATCATCACATCAGGTAAGCCGGATATGTTTATTGCCGGGGCGGACTTGCGCGAGTTCGTCGCGTTCCTGGGATTACCGAAGGAGAAAACCCACGAGTTATCCCGGGATGGCCAGCGGTTGCTCCGTCGCTTGAGCCTTTGTCCCTTTGTTACCGTGGCTGCCATCGATGGAATCTGTGTTGGTGGTGCCTCGGAACTGGTCAGTTGGTGTGACCGGCGTTTACTGACTAACAACGACAAGACCCAGTTTGGATTTCCCGAGGTCAAGCTGGGATTGATTCCCGGTTGGGGGGGGACTGTGCGAGCCCCACGGTTAGTTGGTCTTAGCAACGCGTTGGAGTTAATCACGAGTGGAGATTCGATCGATTCGGATACGGCTGCGTTGACCGGTTGGTGCGATGACGTGGTTGCTGTTGACCAGTTGTTGCCGGCGGCGGTTCGCTTGATTCGTGATGACCAGCGTACCGGGAAATACCTGGCGGATCGAAAAAAATGGGAGCAACCCCTGGAGTCCAATGAAACGGAACTGGGTTTCCTGGGAGTGACGGCCTCAGCCTGGATTCGTCAGCAGACGAAGGGGCATTACCCGGCCCCGATGGCTGCGCTGGAATTGATGGCGGAAACGGCCAGGCTGGATGTCGAAACGGCCTGTGAGAAAGAGGCCAGTCAATTGGCAGCCCTGTTCGGATCTCCTATCAATGCGGCGCTGCTCAACGTGTTTTTCCTGCAGGATCGAGTCAAGAAAGATACCGGTATCGAGGGAACGGAAGTCGTGCCGCAACCGGTGGAGTCGGTCGGTGTCATCGGTGCCGGCATCATGGGTGCAGGTATTTCCGCCGCCAATGTCAAACGTGATGTATCCGTCACGTTATCCGATGCATCCCGGGAGTCCCTGGCAAAGGGTGCCCAGCAGGTGTTTGAGGAAATTTCCTATAACAAGAAGACCCAGGCTGCTGATGTCCGACGAGCCATCGAGAAAGGGCCGTTGTTGAATCTCAGCCACTCGGACCATGAGTTCTCGAGTTGCAACCTGGTTGTCGAGGCGGTGGTCGAGAATCTCGAGATCAAGCAGCAGGTGTTACAGGCGGTGGAAAAGCAACTGGAACCGGGTGCGATCCTGGCTTCCAATACATCCACGATTCCCATTACCACGCTTGCAGGGCAGTTGCAGAGACCGGCTGATTTTTGCGGGATCCATTTCTTCAACCCGGTTCGAAAAATGCAACTGGTGGAAGTGATCCGTGGGAAGCAGACCAGCGATCTGACCGTTGCCACGGCGGTGGCTTATACCAAGCAGATTGGCAAGTTGCCTATCGTGGTCAATGATGGCCCGGGTTTCCTGGTGAATCGACTCCTGTTTCCCTACATGAACGAGGCCATTGAACTGCTCTGTGAGGGAGTCACCGTCGCACAGATCGAACGCGCTGCCAAGAGTTTTGGAATGCCGATGGGACCTGTCACGCTGTATGACGTGGTGGGAATTGATACGGCTGTCTACGCAGGACGTACAATCTATGAAGCGTTTCCCGATCGTTGCGTGGTCTCTCCACTCTTGCCAGCCATGGTGAAGGCGGGAAGACTGGGACAGAAAACGGGCCACGGTTTCTTCAAGTACCAGAAAAAGAAGAACCGTGGACAGCATGATCCCGAGTTTGATGAATTCCTGCAGCCGTTCGTGCGGAAAAAGGAATCATTGACTCCCGAACAAATTACAGCCCGACTGTTCATGCCCATGTTACTGGAAGCGACCCGCGTTCTCGAGGAAGGGATTGTTCGTAGTGCCAGGGATGTGGACCTGGGACTGATATTTGGTATTGGTTTTCCACCCTTTAAAGGTGGTTTGTTGTTCTGGGCGGATACGATTCCTGGTAAGGAACTGTTGGAAACGCTTAAACCATTTGAATCATTGGGTAAGCGTTACCAGCCGACGGAACTGCTCAAGGATATGATTGCTGGTGGCCAGGCGTTCTATGATCGTTAATCGTTAGCGGAAGGCTCTGGTGGCCGGGATTGGTAGCCAGCTTCCACGTGTAAAACAGGCAAGGTTTGTGAAAAGAACTGAAACCATGAAACATGCAGTAGTGGTTGACTGTGTACGAACACCCATTGGGCGAGCCCATGCCAACGAGGGTGTTTTTCGAGACGTTCGCAGCGATGACCTGGCGGTTGCGGTCGTGGAAGCAATCCTGCAGCGAACCGGTATCGACCCCACGCAAATCGAAGATCTGCTGCTTGGGAATACACAGCAAACAGGAGAACAGGGACTCAACGTAGCGCGAACCGTGGGATTGATGGCCGGGTTACCCATGGAAGCTGGGGGAGTGACCGTTAATCGTCTTTGTGGCAGCAGCCTGCAGGCACTCAACCAGGCGGTTCATGCCATCATGGCCGGGTTTGAAGATGTCCAGGTCGTGGGTGGCCTGGAGCATATGCAGCATCTACCCATGGACCAGGGGTTGAACCTGAACCCCAAGTTGTTTCAGCGAACTTCCAAGGCTGCCTTGATGATGGGAGTCACGGCGGAATTCCTCGCCCAAACCCAGGGAATTTCCCGCGATGACCAGGATGCCTTTGCCCTGCGAAGTCACCAACTGGCGCTGGCAGCACACCAGCAGGGAAAATTTCAACCAGAACTGGTCCCCGTCTATGGACGTGATCCCGAGGGCTACCGGCAATTAATTGAAATCGATCAGTGTATTCGAGAGGACACCAGCCTGGAGGCCCTGGCCTCACTGAAACCAGCTTTCATGCCAGGAATGGGTACCGTGACGGCAGGTAATAGCTCACCCTTAAATGACGGCGCCTCGGCCATGCTAGTGATGTCTGAAGAGAAAGCGAAACAACTTGAATTGACTCCTCTTGCCAGGATCCGCGCGACAGCGGTGGCCGGAGTAGAGCCTGCGGTCATGGGAACCGGGCCGGTTCCAGCGACCCGTAAGGCCTTGCAGCGGGCAGGATTGGGAATCGAGGAAATTGACCTGATCGAATTAAACGAGGCCTTTGCCGCCCAGTCGCTGGCCTGTATACGGATGTTGGACCTGGCCGAGGAAAAAGTAAATGTTCACGGTGGTTCGATCGCGATCGGACATCCGCTGGGAGCTAGCGGAGCGAGAATCGCAACGACCCTGGTGCATGCCATGATCGATCGGGATGTCCAGTTTGGACTTGCCACGATGTGCATTGGAGTTGGCCAGGGGATTGCCACGATCTTTGAGCGAATTCATTAGCAGGCAGTTGACTCGCCATGGCGACAAGCACGACAAGGACGATTCCACGCTTGTTTTTGGACCAGGTTCACCGCGCTGGTGACCAGGTGGCCCTGCGTTACAAGAAAGATGGAGCCTGGATCGCTCAAACCTGGCTGCAGGTGGCTGATCGGGTAGCACAGACGGCTGCTGTTCTACAGCACCTGGGAATAAAGCCAGGTGATCGTGTTGTCCAGTTATCCGAGAACCGGTCACAGTGGCTGATCACGGATCTGGCAATCCAGCTTTGCGGGGCGATTCATGTACCGATTCATACACCACTTACCGGGGCCCAGATTCTCTACCAGGTGATCGATAGTGGAGCTCGACTAGTCCTGGTTTCGAACCAGGAACAGGCAGCGAAACTGGCAGCGACGAGTACTGATTTACCGTCGGATTTACATGTGGTTTCGTATGATCCGTGTTCCCAGGAAGTTGCAGGTACTGAAATCCTGCTACTGGATCAACTGGTTGAGACGATCCCGAGGGCTCTCGACGATCTATTGGCTGCTTCCGTGCAGTCGGATTCATTGGCGACGATTCTCTATACCTCGGGTACGACAGGTGATCCGAAGGGAGTCATGTTGACGCAGGAGAACCTGGTTTCCAACGCAGCGGGAACCCTGGAATCGTTCGGGCAGGAACCCGGTGATGTGAGACTGGGGTTTCTCCCGCTCAGCCATATTTTTGCCCGAACGTGTGACCTGTATACGTGGTTGTTTGGTGGAACCGAGCTGGCCTTGGCCGAGTCCCGTGATACAGTGCTCGCGGATTGCGCGGAAATACAGCCGATGTTGCTCAATGCCGTACCTTATTTTTACGACAAGTTGTACCGTTCACTGCAGGACCAGGGGTTACTCGAGACGCCAGGAATTCTTCGGAAACTGTTGGGGGGACGTATTCGCAGTTGTTGTTCGGGAGGGGCTGCCCTACCAAACAATGTGTTTGACTTTTTCCTGGGCCAGGAAGTCCCTCTCTACCAGGGTTATGGCCTGACAGAAGCGTCTCCCGTGATTACGGTTTCGAGTACGGAGCAGGTGAAACGAGGGTCGGTGGGTAAACCATTAAAGGATGTCGAGGTACAGCTTGCTGATGATGGAGAAATTATCACGCGGGGTCCGCACGTGATGGCTGGATATTACGGGAATCTGACTGCTACGCAGGAGGTGGTGCAGGACGGCTGGTTGTATACCGGGGACCTGGGAAGCCTTGATGAGGAAGGATTCCTGTTTATTACCGGACGCAAGAAAGAGATTATCGTGACCCTGGGTGGCAAGAACATTGCCCCGGTGTTACTGGAGTCATTGTTGCTGGAAGATCCATTGATCGAGCAGGTGATGGTGATTGGTAGTGAACGTAAATTCCTGGTGGCACTTATCTATCCCGGTTTGACGGCACTGTCCAGGGAAATGGGTGACGTAACCATGAAGCCGCTGGACGCATCAGGGCTAGTTACCGACACTCGCGTGTTGCGATTGTTCGAAGAACGTATCGGTGACCGCCTGGCGGACCTTTCTCCTTATGAACAGATTGGACAGTTTGTGTTGATTGACCGACCGTTCTCACAGGAATTTAACGAACTGACTCCCAAGCTGAGCTTGCGACGCGCCGAGATTGAGGAAAATTTTTCACAGCAGATTGAAGCGATGTACCAGGCAACCCGCCGGCAATAGCAGGGTTTGCATGGGTGGCTGGAGTACCGGGAGCAGTAAAAATGATTAGGGTCTCTTGGGGCCAATCGGTATAATGATCCCGCCGTTGGCCTGTGTCGATTGCCTGGCTCCATTCAGGCCGGGGACAGGGCAACTGGCTTGAGAATGGTTTGGTTTCGAAAGGTAGTGATATGGTAGCCCCTTCAGCAGGTACAGGTGAACAACCGGATCCGTCCAGCGATATCCAGTCCTCGGAATCCTTTGCGGAAACGGCCTTGAAGCTGGGCGGCAAGAGTGAGGAGGAGGCTCGTCGCACGGGTGTCATTGATAAGGCGGATGACCAGGTTGAGCAATTGTTCCAGCCACAGTACCAGACGGTGAACAGTCCGATTCACCGTGCAGTATGGGATCGTGGTGTGCCGGTGGAATTGTTTCAGTCCGATCCCGTGGAGACGCCTGATGATGTTACCCAGGTAATGGATGATTCTGTCGAGATCGTCCAACGTCGTCACCGGGATGGCAATGTGATGACTGCCGAGGGAAAGGTCAAGGATGATTTCCTGGACGAACTTGGTGGCGCGGGGTACTGGGGCTTGCTGGTCGATCGTGAGTATGGTGGTAGTGGTGCACCTTTCAGCAGTTTCGCCCCGTTCCTGACTCGCATGGCCATGGCTGATGCCACGATTGCCGGACTGGCCTCGGTACATGGTTGTATCGGTGCGGTGGACCCGGTGCGAACTTTCGGTAACGAGGAGCAAAAGCAGCGTTACCTTCCGAAACTGGCCAGTGGTGAAAAGCTGTCGGCATTCGCGCTCACTGAACCAGGGGCCGGTTCGGACCTGACGGCTTTGAAAACCACGGCAGAACTACAGGGTGACCATTACGTGGTGAATGGTGAGAAACTGTTTATCACCAACGTGGTACCGGGACGAACGATTGGCCTGGTCTGCTTGATCGAGGGCAAGCCCGCTGTCCTGATCTGTGACCTTCCAGCAGAGGAGAATGATCATTTCCAGTTGCGAAAGTATGGTCTCTATGCACTCAAGCACACTTTTAACCAGGGGATTATTTTCAAGGACTTCAGGATTCCGGCAGAAAACCTGTTGCAGCCGACTCGCGGTAATGGATTGACGATTGCCTACCATGGTTTGAACCTGGGCAGGATTGCACTGTGTGCCAGTTCTGCCGGTAACATGCGTGTGATGATGGCCAACATGATTCCCTGGGCGCATTTTCGAGTGACCTATGGTGAACCGATTGCCCGGCGTGAATTAGTGCGACGACGACTGGGAGTCCTGGCAGGTTATATCGTGGCGTGTGATGCCCTGGTGGCTTGGTGTTCGGGGCTGATCGACCAGGGATATCGTGGCGAAATGGAGTGTATTATTGCCAAGATCTTTGGTAGTGAAATCCAGAAAGAAGCAGCCATTGAACTGCTCATGAAAACGCACGGCGGTCGATCTTTCCTGCACGGCCATCTCCTGGGTGATAACGTTCATGAATACCTCGCACCCTGTATTTACGAGGGCGAGGGTGAAATGCTCGGCATGGCCTTTTTTAAATCGTTGGTTAAAGATCATGGCGTCCAGTATTTCGAACCGGTTGGCAAGGCCCTGCAGGCCGCAGGGATCAAGAGTCCCAATATGCTGAATCCCCTCCACATGTGGGCCTTGAAGGGTGCTGTTTTGCCTTATAGCAAGTGGATGGCTGGCCAGTATCTGCGGCCACGGGCTCGCACCGAATTGCCGGAAATGCCTTATCGTGTGAAGCGACACGCAGAATTTGCTGTTCGGGAATTGCAGCGGGTGTCCAGGAAAATCAGTGGCTCGATGCGAAAGCATCAATTGAAACTGGCAGATCGTCAGTGCACCATGTCCCTCCTGTCGCAGCGTGTTCAGTCATTGATTGTTGTGCTGGCGACAAGCCTTTATGCCGCCCGGCAAACGGATCCAGTCATTCGTGATGCGGCTGACCTGGTTTGCCAACAGTTGCTTAATGACTATCGAGGTTCACAGCCGACAGACAAGTATTTTCGAACGGTCACGAAACTGGGTGAAACGATACTGGATGGTGGTTTCGAGACGATTGCCGGAATATCAGCAGACGAGATCCTGATGAAATACGATGCCTGATGTGG
>JAZADA010000373.1:0-15904 GCA_036124135.1 Planctomycetota bacterium
GCCGGCTTGTCAGTCCGCTTGCAGGCCGCGGGCAGAGCACTCTTGATGTTCTGATGATTGTCCCAGGGTTGGCCATTAAGAAACAGCTGGATAAATCGCACGCCCCGTTCGACCAGTCGTCGAGCGATCAGGCAGCGAGTTCCGTATTCCTTCGTGGCCGGGTCATCCAACCCGTAAAGACGATGGGTTTCGGCGGTTTCCTGGGAGATATCCAATGCTTCCTTGGCCGAGGTCTGCATGCGTGCCGCCAGCTCGTAACTGGAAATACGGGTTTCCAGGTCGGCTTCACCCGGGTGCCGTTCCAGGTGTTTGCGATTGATGGCGTTCAGGAAGCCGAGGTTATGTCGTTGAATGGCACCCCGTAAATGCGCGGGCGCATCCAGGTTCAAAATGCGAGGATCCTTGGGTCGCATGACCGTTCCCTGGAACAGGGTGGGCATCCAACCGTTGGACCAGTTGTGGACACTATCGACAGGATGACCACCCGGATCGGTCATCACCATGTAGGAAGGGAGGTTGTTAGTCTCGGAACCAAGGCCATAGAGTAACCATGATCCGAGCGTGGGACGTCCGGTTACCGAGGGGATGCCTGAGTGCATGTAACGGATCGATACCTCGTGTCCGTTATGCCCGGTGTGCATTGATCGAATCAGGCAGATATCGTCCACGATTCCCGCGATGTTGGGGAGCAGTTCGGAGATTTCGGTACCACATTCACCATGCTTACGGAATTTCCAGCTGCTTCCCAGCAGGCGCTTACTGGCGCGCTTGATAAAACTGTACTGGATGTCACCCTGGTAGGTTTTACCGTTCATCCTCTGCAATTCAGGCTTGGGATCGGTGAGATCCATGTGAGCCGGCCCGCCATGCATGAACAGCGAGATCATCGCCTTGGCCTGCGGTTGGAAATGAGGTTTCTTCAGATCCAGGTTGAAGTTTTGCGGGCCACGGGGAACGTTGGCCGGAGTTCCCAGCAGCTTGTCCTGGTGCAGGAGAGTTGCCAACGCCACGCTTCCCATGCCCAGTGCATTCTGGGCAAGAAATTCACGGCGTGTTCGAATGGGTGAAGTATGACTCATAATGGATGGTCCGTGGTTCTAGTCCGAGTAGAGGAATTCGTTTGAACTGATAAGAGCCTGGCAGAAATTTGTCATGGCTTGTAGCACAGGTTGCTTGGTTTCCTGTTCCATTAGAAGTGGCAACTGGGTCTGGATAAAGCTTGCTGCCAATTCGATTTCTTTGCGAGTTGGTGGGCGACCGTAGGCCAGCTCCCAGGCATAGGCTGCTTGTTCAACAAGTGGAGAGGTTAGATCGGTGCCATCGGTCTTGAGAGGACCGTGAAATCCTTTTTCCGAGGGCCAGGTTTTTTCTTTACCCGTTTCCTTGTCGACAAGCGAAATGGTATAGGTGTTGGTAAAGGAGTCGGACGTGTGGTTATTCCGTTCATCGACAATCGTATCGATAACATCTCCCTTTTCTACTTCCAGTGTCAGGTCGTAGTCGACAAGACCGCTGGCAACCTGCCAGCTTCCCTGTTTCCCTAGCCGGCTGCTGTAAACCGTCACCTGGACCCCGTCCCCGTTATCCGAAGAATGTTTCAGGATTCCCTTGATAGCCAATTTGCCCGTTGCCGGTGCGATCCAGCGGCGAATGGGACGTTGCTTGGGGTTGCTGGGGTGACCTCCGGTCCTGGTCAGGAAGGTGTAGCCCAGTTTTTCATCGGGTACCTTTTCTCCGCCCTTCCAGGTATCGCCACCGAAAAACGGGTAGGGCGTGAAGTTGACCGGAGGAATGGTTCCCTCTTTTGCTGCCGTCGCGAGGAACCCGTAACCAAACTTCCAGGGGTTAAGGTTCGCCAGCCAGTCTGGATCAAAGGGGATCTCGAGTCCGGCGATCAGTTCCGGTTTAACTTTCCCCTTGGCTTCTGCGCCGACACGCTCGGCAAACGCCTTGGCGTAACTGAGCACGAAGTCGCTGTTCATGAGCATCAACGACTGGTTAGCTCCGGTCGACATGGTTCGCTTGCCACAATTGACCGTCATTACAGGTGCATCGAAGACCTGCAAGACTGCCACGGGCTGAGTGCGACGAACCTGGATGTAGACACTGCGACGGTTGGAGCCGTCCACGATGATCTGGCCCGTGTCGTCCGCCTTGACGCCACTGGCCGTACCAAACATGGTACTGTCCAGCTTACCGCTGACCGCCAGGATGCGATCGCGGACGATCTCAGCATCCAGTCGCTGGACGGATTTGTGCCAGTAATAATCATTGGCGGTATCGACCTGGTCGAACTTCGGATTGCGGACCGAGGATTGGCGATAAGCGGTTGATGTCATCATCAGCCGATGGAGCTGTTTAAGACTCCAGCTGTGATCCATGAAGTAAGAGGCCATCCAGTCGAGCAGCTTGGGATGGGTAGGCAGCATGCCGAGCTTGCCGAATTCATCCGGTGTCTGAACGATACCTTTGCCGAAATGATGTAGCCAGAAACGATTCACCAGGACCCGCGCGACGAGCGGATGCTGGCCACTGGTCAGCCACCTGGCATAGGCCAGTCGTCGACCACTGAATGGTGAATCTTCCTGGTTATCAGCAATGGCGAACGGCTTACTGTCTGCGCTGGTGATCGTCAGGCCGCCAGGGCTAACGGCATGCTGGGGTTGCCGATGATCGCCTCGGTAGAAGAGAAACGTTTTCGGGATCGAGCCGGTGACTTCGGTTGCCACCCGTAGAAATTCCTCTACCGGGATCTTTTCCTTGATTTTACCAATCCGCTTGTTGTAGTCCTCCTTGAGTGGTCGCCACTTTGGATTGTACTGGTAGAGATTGCCACTATTTACATTCAGGTTGGGGTGATCCTTGAGCAGTTTTTTCTGCTCGTCCGTTTGCTTGTCACCGCCGGTTGCCTTGGCCAGCCTGAGCGTGGCTTGCAGTGGTTCTTTGTAACGATCGAATTCCTTTTCCAGCGCGATCTTGATGAACTCGGCTTGTTTTGCGTCGCGTTCTTTTTCCAGGACGGCTGCTTCCTCCTGCACCTTGGTGCGTTCTGCCATGTCCTTGTCGGTGTAGAGGGATAACTTGCGATTACCCGGCGTGCGCCATTTTTTCCAGTCGAAGGTGGGTTCAAAGACAGCTCGAATGCGATGGTAGTCATCATGTGAAATGGGATCGTAACGATGATCATGGCACTGGGCACAGCCCACGGATACACCCAGCAGCGAGGAGCTGACAATCTTGATCGTGTCAGCCAGCATCTGGTTCCGAGAGACGTCGTTGTTGCTGCTGTCCGTCCCATCGACCGCCATCCGGAGAAAGCCCGTGGCGGTCAGCTTGCGAATGTTGTCGGCTGACATGTTCTTGAACGGAGGTTTGACCATCTCGTCGCCCGCCAACTGTTCCTGGATGAATTGGTTGAATGGCAAATCGGCGTTGAAAGACTGGATCACGTAGTCACGATACTTGTAGGCGTAGTTTCGTACCGGGTCCGTATTACTGTAACCTTCTGAATCGGCATAGCCTGCCACGTCCAGCCAATGACGTCCCCAGCGTTCACCGTAGTGCTTGGATTCCAGGACTTCGTCGACCAGGCGCTCGTAGGCGTCCGGGCGCGTGTCCGCGATAAACTTCTTGATTTGTTCCCCGCTTGGCGGCAGGCCTACCAGGTCCAGGTAGACGCGTTTGATCAGGGTCAGGCGGTCGGCATCGGGAGCAAATGTTAACTGCTTCTCCTGCATCTGCGCCAAGAGGAATGTGTCGATCGGATTGCGCACACGATGTGCGTCTTTTACAGGGGGTTCAGCTGGTTTCGTGATCGGTTGAAAAGCCCAGTAGGATCGCTCTTCCGAGGTAATGCCGAGTCCGTCAGGAATGGTCTCCGGTTCCGGTCGTGCCGTGGGTGCTCCCAGGGAAATCCACCGTTCCAGGATCACAATTTGTTCTTCAGGAACCCGGGCGTCACCCGGTGGCATTTCTCCAGCCCTGAGGCGTTGAATCAGTAAGCTGTCCGGGGCTTTGCCAGGTACGATCGCCGGGCCAGTTTCTCCACCGCGAACCAGGAATCGCTGCAGGCGCAGGTCCAGCTTCCCTTTCTTTTCCTTGGTCGCGCCGTGACAGTCAAAACAGTACGTTCGAAAAATGGGGCGAATGTCACGTTCGTAAGTCAGCGACTTGTCGTCGGCACTTGCCGATAACGAACCGCTGGAAAGTAGGACCAGTGTTGCCAGGAGGATCAATCGTGGGTCACGTAACATGAAAACAATCCTGCAGGTGGGAATATTCGAGGAACGTGATGCCAACGCCAGGGTGCCCACGAGCGGGTACCCCTTGAGAAACCACGATCACGTCAATCACGCGCTAACTACCATGATATCCTAGCGTTTTTCCCCTCACAACGTGTAGGCGGATTTGAGCCTGGTGAAGACTCTTTGAGCATGCTGAAACAGCAAGAAAATCCCCCCCCACCTGGAGGGCGCTGGTAGAAATCCACAATGCCCTACGGTTTTTTCCGCTTGCCCTGGAACCGGGCGTTCGGATCGTAGCGAGGATTTTTTTCCGTTGGAACCGGTGCCTTGACCTGCTTGCGCCAGGTAAGCAGTGCCTGGTGAAGTTCCCGGGTCTTCCCTGGCATGGCCTGGGCGAGATTCTTTTTTTCACCAAGGTCCTGTTTGAGGTTGTACAGTTCCAGCGAGTTATCCTCGAAGTACTCGATGAGCTTCCAGTCTCCCATCCGAATGGCGCCGGCCGGCGTCGTGCGGAAAGGACCATGTCGCGCCGTGTATCCCTGCAGGTAGGCCGGAAAATGCCAGAACAGGGCCGGACGATCAAGGCTGTTGGAAGCATCCTTCAGCAACGGGACCAGGCTTTTGCCATCCAGTAAATAATCCTTGGGTTTGGCTGAGCCGGTCGCTTCCAGCAGTGTCGGATAGAGATCAACACCGATCACGGGTTCATCGGACTGGCTGCCTGCCTGGGTAATCCCAGGCCACTTGATCACCAGCGGTTCACGAATGCCTCCCTCGTAGAGCATCCCCTTCGAGCCGCGCAGCGGCGCGTTGGATGTGACTCCACCATGGCCACCGTTGTCAGAGAAAAAGATCACGATCGTGTTGTCCGTGAGCTTGAGGGCCTCCAGCTTTCCCAGCACGGCGCCAATGCTGTCATCCATGCTTTCGACCATGGCCGCATAGGCAGCGTTCTTATGTCCCCCGACGGGATCCTTGGCCTTGTACTTGGCGACTAATTCCTGCTTGGCCTGTATGGGGGTGTGAACCGCGTAATGGGTGAGATAGAGGAAGAAAGGTTTGTCCTTGTTGGTCTCGATGAACTGGCAGGCTTCCTGGCCCAACCGATCGGTGAGGTATTCCCCCTTCGTTTCCGTGACCAGGTTTGGATACTTGTAGGGACTGTGGTAGCCGCCGCCGCTGGGACTGCCCCATTCACGGCCAGCAATGTTGACATCAAAGCCCTGGCTGGTGGGATCCTTGCCCAGGTGCCACTTGCCCATGGTGGCCGTTGTGTATCCGCTTGCCTGCAGTGCCTCGCCGATCGTGACAAACCGATCTGCCAGGGTGGTCGTGTTCTTGATCGGTTCGATCTTGCGAAACGGGGCATTACCGCGTTTCGAATCGCCCACCGTGTAAATGCCATGTCGCGGTGTGTACTGTCCGCTCATCAGGCAAGCTCGACTGGGTGCGCAATTGGGTGCATTGGCGTAAGCGCTGCGAAAAACCATCCCCTGGCTGGCCAGGCGATCGACGTGCGGGGTTTCATAGTACTCGCTTCCCATGAAGCTGACGTCAGTCCAGCCCAGGTCGTCGATCAGGAAGAAGACGATATTGGGCCGCTCAACGGCCCGCGCAGCACCACCCAGGCACCAGCAGATATAGAGTGCGACAAGAAGCTTTACCAGGCGTGTGGGTTGGTGATTGGTTGATGGCATAATGTATTCACGAGGTACAGGAGTGCGTTCCATTCAGTTTAATCCTCGTCACCGCTGTCGTCACCATCATCCTCTGGCACCGACACCGGGTCCGCCGCCTCCACGGTAACTGTCTCTTCGAAGTCGCCACCGGGATCGAAACCAGAACTACTTCCCATGCCAAGCAGTCCCAGCAGCGGAGCGATGCTTTCCACGGCTGCCTGTAGGTCGGCAGGAGCCATTTTCAGGGCAACGCCGACACGACTGTTTTGATTGGTAATGGTTAAACCGTTGATGGCCTTGGTGGCCGCTTCCACGATAGGATTTCCCTCGCCATCTTGCTGTCCGATTGCTTCCTGGCCCATTTTCTTGAGCTCTTCCATCGATCCAGCCAGCTTGTCGGCCACTTCACTGTTGTTCGTAGCAAGTCCCACCTGCAGCGGCGTGTCCGATTTCAGGTTCACGCCGATCGTGAAGGCATTGATGTCCTTGACCAGGTTGGCAGTCTCTGAAACCTGGGGAGGGATGAAAGGATTGGGTATGCTGCCCAGTTGGTCGAGCTGGTCCTCGGCACCCATGTCCTGTACCACGTGGCCCACGAGGATGACCACGGATAGATCATTGGTGTCGTCGATCGTTTGTAGCTCATCAGCCAGCGGTGATTGAGCATTACCGGTGGCCAGGATGTTTTTCAGGTGGTTTTCCGTAGCCACCAGGATAGTCGATTCGGAGACAATGCAAACGCTCGGCTTGTCACGTTCGCTACCGGTTTGGGGATAATACGCATGGTCACCATGCTTGACCGTTTGATCACTGCCGGTGAATTCCTTGGCCAATGCCGTGGCATCCACACCTTCCACCAGGTCCACGATTGCACAGATAAACAGTTCCTGTTCAGGAAACAACTCCGCTTCGTTCGCTTCAATGCCAATTCCTTCGTTTTGCACGAATCCACATTCGGGTGTACCATCAGGTTCCGGCTCCGTGTTGGTTGCTTCTGCTCCCAAGTCAGGCTCCAATTTGTCGTCAAGAGGCTCATCAAATCCGCTCGCTTCTTCGTAACTCTCTCCGCGACCGAGTAAACCTGTAGCAGCAAATGAATTTCCCAGCAGCACGATGCGATCGATCTGGTTAGGATCCAGGCCGAGTTCCTCGGTCATTTCCTCTACCATTTCCTTGACCGGGTCGCCCGGTAACGATTTGGTCACGGTTGCCAGCAACTGGGAGGAGAGCAGTTGTTGGGGACGGATCACGATGGCGGCCCGGAAGTCCGGGTGCATGTAAGGAACCGTCGTGGCATCCGTGGAAGATTTCGAGCCTTCTTTGCCCTTTCCACAGCCAGTGCTGATTACGAGGGTAAAAGCCATGAACAGGAAACAGGTCCAGCGAATACCAGGAAGCAACTTGAGCATGAGACGGCGCCTTAAATTTAGGTAAAAGCGATCAAATCCAACGCATTCAGCCTATCCAAGCCGGGGTGGAAAGTAAAGCTTGCCAGGGCGTGGAAAAAAGCCTCCTGATTCCATGTCCGACACCGCGATACTGCGAGGTGATACGAAGCTTTCAGCGTCGCAGCCTGCGACGATCCAACCGGATCCCGTCCTGGTACTGGAACAGGGCCCTCAGCACGCGTGGTGGCATGCGGGGATCCAGGTGAAAGACCCGACCATCGGCAAACAGTGCCGAGAGATAATTGCCGACCTGGCCAACTTGCTCCAGGGAATCCTGTTCGGAGAATAACAGGTCGACAGGCCGTGTCCATTCAATGGCCTGGTCGGGGCCGACCTGGACGACCAGTATCGTTTGACCGATACCATCCGTGATGCCATCGAAACGAATGGGCTTATGATCCCCGAGAACGGTCCCTGGCCCACCGGGGGCCAGGTAGGTCGTGTGGCCCTTCAGTGATCCGTGCTGTGGAGATGTGTAGACATGAGGAATCTGCTCCACCAGGGGAAGATTGTGCTTGCTGTCCCAGGGTTCGTCCAGGTGGAATTGCCGGTACAGTTTTTCTTCTTGCAGGAATGGCAGGAGGTGGACTCTCCAGCTGAGTAGTGGTTTGCCATCACGGTATACCAGGGGCGACTGGTTCCCGACCGGTAAGCTTCCATGGGTCTCGTGGAACTGCAGGATGCTGGATCCGATCTGGTCGAGCCGCGACCGGGCCAGCACTCGAAAGCGTTCCTGGGTGGAACGAAGTACGTTGACACCAATCGCCTTGGCCAGTTCCGAGATATGTTTCGTCGTGAGATGAGCCTCGAGTATCACAACGTTCTCGTCGACCTTGAGAGTGACCAGGTCCAACACGTTGCGGGCCAGCTGGAATGCCATCAGTTGACTGGAACCAGGTGTGTCCCTGGTGAGCTGCTCGATGCTGGTATCCAGCTGTTGCTTCAGTGATACCAGGGCACGTGTTGCCAGCGCGGCCAGGGCTGTGGCAGAGTTGGCATTGTGTCCAGCCAGTTTTACCTCGAGGTTACGCGTTTCGGCCAGGCTGAGGGAAAGGACCACGGATTCCAGGTGACCGATGGCAGGAATGAACGGATGGAGCGGTGACTCCGGGGACGTTGCCCGTAGTTGCCGGATAGTATCCGGATGCAAGGACTGGATCGTGAACGCCAGGACGGCATCATGGGTAGCTGATGATTCTTCGATCAGCTCAGCGAGTGGCTGATTGACAGAGGTACTGGTGATCAGCTGTTTCACATGGCGTTCTGGAGCCCGTACCACGGTTTTCTGTTCCAGCCAGTAAAGACTGTCTGTTCCTGGTGATAACCCTCGTAAGTAATTCCGTGAGCCAACCTGTGCCGGTCTACTCTCGCCGATCAACTGTTGATTCACGGACTTGGTATCTACTGCCGAGTGGTATTGCAGGATGTTCGCAATTTCCGATGCGTCATTGCCTGTTTCTGCGATGCTGGTAGCCAGCATCGTGTAACGAGCAAGGTCCTGGAAACGAACGCGATAACGCAGGTTGAGTTGCTGGAGCAGCTCTTCCAGGTAGCGATCCCCGGCATTGGTTTTCAATTCTGCGGCCAGTGACGAATCGAGCAGTCGCTGAACCTTGATTACCAGGGCTGCATGGAACTCAGGCGTGATGTAGGTGGTTCGTAGCGGTACCGTCTCCTCGGAAGGAACCTGTACGCGCTGGCAGCCAGCGGAGACCAGCAGGTTACCGAGCAAACCCGTGAACACCACTACCCAGGCAAGATACCGAAATCTCATGAGGCCACGTTATCACAGCTGCTACGGAAATAAGTTCGAGGTCCGGACATGAAGCGTAATAAAGAGTTTGTCCGCCCTCTTTCACTAACGACGAAGTTCGTCGAAATCAATGCTTACTCCATCCTTCATGTTGAATAAATTCAGCCAGGTCGCAGGCTTGATGTTAACAGGCAGTGTTCGTACGGAACCATCTGCGAACAGTGCGCTTAATGTTTCACCGATGTTGCCCAGGCTACCGGCTGGATTCTTGAGGTCGTACTTTAAATCCTCGGGCTTTGTCCAGGGCACCGCCTTATCACCGCTGACCTGGATGACCATGATCGTGGCCGACGTGCCGTCAGTGATATTACGAAAGCTCATTCGTTTGTTCGATCCGAAGATGGATCCAGGACCGATGGGAGCCAGGTAGGTTGTCTTGTTGCCCAGGTCTGGCTGGTTGGGATCCACGTAGGAAAAGGGGATCTGGTCTGCCAGCTTGATGTTATGAGGGCTGTCCCAGGGTTCATCGAGCTTGAACCGAGAATAGAGTGGCTCCTGCTCGATGAACGGTAACAGGTGCACTCGCCAGCTCAACAGGGGCTTGCCGTTCCTGTAATGGATGGGACCCTGCTTGTTCGGGGATTCGCCGACGGGAAACTGTCGATAGGTGTCATGGAAGTTATGAACGGCGAGACCGATCTGCTTCAGGTTATTCAAGCTGGCCATTTTGCGTGCTGCTGTTTGAGCACTCGCGACGCTTGCCATGAACGGTTTTTGCAGTGATTCCAGTTGGCTGGCGGAAAGCCCGATGGCGACGTCCATGCGGTCCCCGGTTTGCGTGGGCTTGATGCTGGCCAGGAATTTCAGGGCTTCCTTGATCAGCGGTCTGATCTCAGCAGGCAGATCCTTGGGAGGTGCCAGGGCAAAGATGCCCAGGGTACTCTTGGCCAGTGTCAGGCTGTCGTTCACCATGGTAACCATCTTGGTCGTGTTTTCCTCGCTGCTGCTACTTACTCCCAGCGAGACAAAGATGTCCGGCGAGATATTCACGACGGCGCTGGCGGACTTGACCTGGGCGATCATGTCGGTGATCGGGCTGAAAGCCGGTGGCAATTCCTCTCGCGACAGTTCCTCCTGCATTTCGGCGACAAGTTCCGCAGGAAGGATACTGCTGTTTCCCACGGCCACGAAATGCTGGTTGCTATAGTCCAGGGCAACCAGTTGATCGTTCAACGAATTCTTGACAGCTGGTTTCGTAACAACCTGCTTCACCAGGTCCAGCGGTGCGCCGATGACGATTGTCTTCGTGTCGACCACGCAGACGACCGGACTTCTGCTGACATCTTCCGGGATATACCACTGCATTCCATCCTGTTGTTGGGGTTCTTCTCCGCGCACCACCTCTTCGATGAGCTCGCTAAAGTCCATGCCCTGGGCGCCTTCCACGATCATGGCAACGTGGGGAGCCTCGCGTGGCCCGGAGGGGAGGGCTTTTACCAATATAGAGAAGCGTTCCAGTGTCCGCACATCAATTTCAAGATCGTCGTTCACGTCCTCCAGCATCTCGTCCACGAGTTCTTTGACCGGGGGAAGTTTCATCAGGTTCTGGATCATGTCCGAGGCAAAGATTTTCCGGGGGTGAACGACCAACGCGGCCTCGAAATCCTTGATCATGTAGGGATGCGGACTGCTGTCACCGGCCGTAACGGGTGGTTTTGCTGGTGCCGTAACGGCTGGTTTTCCTGATGGCGTATTGTCCGCGGTCGTGCTGGCCTCGGTGCCCTGGTTGTTTTCCCCGTCCGAGGAGGACTCACCATTGCTACCGGTGTTTTCCGCAGCACCAGGTTTTGCGGGTTCCTCTTTCTTCGAACCACAGCCGGGAGCCAGTAAGAGTAAAAGCCCAAGGAGGGTCAGGGTGGTCAGGGTGATTCGAGTGCTGGACATGGATTATACCTTTCAGGGTTCCCGGAAAACGGGTCAGGAAGTCACGATACGTCTTGGTTATAGGACACCTTTGACGGGTCCGCAATTGTCTGATGTACCCAATACGAAAGAGAACGTTGGCTGGTGTGATTTTTTTTCGCCAGTGCTGTGGAATTCAGTAAAACAAGCTGGTTTAGCTGGATTGCCGGAATTGGCGGCGGATACGTTCCACGCGACGACGATTGGTACCCAGGTCACTGTAACCAATCCGGGAGGCAGAACGCACGTGAATGCAGGATGCTGGCTGGTCCCAGTAAAACTCAAGGTCGTCGACGAAGCGGAACCAGGCCGTCCGTACTTCCAGGTGCAGGTAATGGTCTTCCTGGGCCACCAGCTTGACCCGTGGCATCTGCTGCAGGACTTTTAGCAGTTGTCCCATGGGGTTCACCATGCCTGCCGGGACTGCCAGTGGTTCAATGAGATGTTGATCCGTCGTGGACTGGCTGCAGACGCAGTTGGGTTGCGCGGAACACCTGGCCAGTTGGCCATCGCGATAGCCGGTCGTGCGCACGTTGCCAGCACCCATGTTAGATCGTGTTCTTGTTAGAGCCCACCGGTTATGACTCGTCGAGTTCTCGCATGTATTGTTCTGCCAGGGCAACCATGTCTTGCTGTCGTGACTTTAACGGCTTGGCAGGAATCCCAAAATAAATCGTCCACGGTTTCGTGGATCGCGTGATCAAGGATTTCATGCCGACGACGGTTCCCTCGGCCAGGGTCACACCTGGGCCAACCAGGGCATGGGCTCCCAGGTTACAGAATTTTTCCAGGACCACCGGTTCCTTGACCGTGTTGGTCCGGTACTTTTCCGGAAACGTGGGTCCTATCAGCTGCTGCCCACTGTAGTCATCGCTCTGGGCAAAAATATGAGACCCGTAGGCAATCCCGGAAAAGGCCCCCACGGTGATACCGGGTTCTCCGCCGGCCAGGTTACAGAAGACCGTGATGTGCACGTTGTGCTCGATCGTTACCTTGCCGGATATCACGCAGAAATCATCGATCCGGGAACGATCCCCGATCGACAGCTGCTCCGGGTTCAACAAGGAAGCCTTGTCGCTGACCTTGACGTCCTTGCCAAGGTGCTTGAGCCCCAGTGCTTCCAGTTCTTCTCGTGTTAACCAGGCCATGTCATTCCTGCCAGCTTGATCACGGCTGCAACATGCAGCCAGTGATCAGGCGTTGATTTCAAAACCTTTTCGCTGCTTACGACTGACCATCGAACTGGCCTGCTCGTCACCGACGAAATCTTCCTTCCGAGGATCCCAGGTCAACTTGCGGCCACACAGCATGGCAATGTTAGCCAGGTGGCAGACACTGACACTGCGGTGATGCGTGAAGACATCCGAGATCGGCAGGGCACGATCCTTGATGCAACTAAAAAAGTCCTGCATGTGACCTTTCAGGGGGCGACCACGGTACAGCTTGCGAACTTCCTCATCCAGCTTTTGCTGTTCCGACTTGTCCTTGGCAATGTCTTCCACGATCTTGCCTGTCAGGCTGCCGCGGTTGACCCGGATACGCCCTTTTTCACCTTCCAGGATCAGCTCGTTGCGACCGCTGTTCAGGACAATCTGTTGACCATCGGCAAAGTCCATCGTGCAGTCAAATGTTTGTGCGACGTTATAACAGTCCGGTTGCCGGTTGAATTTACCGGTTCCCTCGATCGTCGTGGGGCCGGTGTCTCCCAGGCCCAGGGCCCACATGGCGATGTCCGTGTGGTGGACGCCCCAGTCGGTGACCTGTCCACCCGAGTATTCCAGCCACCAGCGGAACTGGTAGTGGGTGCGTTCCTTGATGTAGGGGGTCATGGGTGCCTGTCCCAGCCACATGTTCCAGTCGAAGTTTGCCGGGGGATCACTACTCTTGAATGGACCACCACTGCGAGCACCACCCACGCTGGAGATGGCTCGTAGTTTCTTACCCAGTCGACCACTACGGGCAATGGCGACTGCCTTGATAAACTTGTTGCCATATTCGCTGCGTTGCTGGGTACCGACCTGGAACACACGGCCTGTTTCCTTGACCACGCGACAGATCTTTTTTCCCTCGTCGATGGTCAGGGTTAAAGGCTTTTCGCAGTACACATCCTTGCCTGATTGCATGGCCTCGATGGCAATCTTGACGTGCCAGTGATCCGGCGTGCCAATCGTGACCAGGTCAATGTCCTTGCGATCCAGGACCTTGCGATAGTCACCGTACGTCTTGCACTTCTCACCATATTTCTTGGCAAAACCTGCTGCCCGATTCGTGTCCACGTCACAGCAGGCAACCATGTCACCCAGGCGACCTGCCTGGTGACCCACGGCAGAACCCCGACCGCCATTGCCAATGGCTGCCACGGAGAGCCGATCGTTCTTGGCCTGGTTCTGCGCAGCGAACAGGTCATGGTTCGTGTGAAAATAGGGTGTTGCGGCCAGGGCACCCGTCAGGCTGGCACTGGTCTTGAGAAACTGTCTTCGATTGGTGGTCTTATGCGTCATGGGTTCCTGTCCTTCACTACCAGAAGTGTCACGGAAGAAAGCGAACCAGCAGATGAGTCCCTGGTTATGAGCCCGGGGAATCCGGGATGACAGGATTATAACAGAAAAGTCAGCTGGTCGAAAAGCAAGCCAGTAGAAACCAGTTATTCGCTGGCTTCGTTTTCAAAACCAATATCCCATCCGTTTTGCATGTAAGGTTGCAGCCGGGATCGCAGGATGCCATGGGCTCGACCCAGCAGTGACTTGATGGCCTTGGGTGATGTTTCCATGCGTTCAGCAATCTCCGCGTGGGACAGGCCCTTGACCCGGTTCAGCAGGACGGCCTGCCGTTGCCGCTTGTTGAGTGTTGCAATGGCCTTGCGAACAATGGTTGCTCGCTCATGACTGTCCAGCCGGTTGGCCGGGTTTTCCAACTGACGATTACGAGGCAGGTAGTGAATGGAATTCATTTCCAGTTGCGTGCGTGTCTCGTCGAACTGGTTGACTTCCTTGCGACGCCCCAGTGTACGGCGAGCATTGGAGGCGACGTTGCTGACAATCGTGAACAACCACGTCGAGAAACGTGCACCGGCCGTGTAACGTTCGCGTGCACGATAAACACGCATGAATACCTCCTGGGCAAGATCGTCCGTTTCTCGGCGATGGCCGACCAGTTTTGTGAGTAACGCCGATACCCGATGTTGGTAGCGTTGCACCAGTTCCTGGAAAGCTGCCATGCTGCCGTCACGAACCTGCAGCATGCGACGTACATCCGGGTCGATCGCATCGTAGGCCAGGGGCAAGGGCTGGTCACCGCTCAGGTTGATCGTGGTTTCGCCACTTAATGAATAAGACATAGGGTTACCTGTGATAAGCGTGAAAAATGATAAGGGGCAGTGGTGTGCTAGGTTCTATTACGTTGGACGAGCCTGGGCGTACACTGAAAATAGATGAGTATCCTGTAATTTTCCCGGCAGGCTGTACGTGCCGGTTGATCATTGCGGGCAGGCTCTCCAAGTGATAGACAGCCAGTAGCTTATGGTTTCCAATGACAGGTCTTCAGAAAAGAAGTTCCCCCAGCAGGTATTGCAGGAGCGTGCTATGCGATTTTCGTCCAACCGCTGTTTTTCCGTTTGCACGGTGCGGCCACGAACTCATTTGCTGATGGTCAGCCTGGTGCTGCTGGTGGTCGGCTGTGGATCACGGGATTCCAACAGCGAGGGGCCGATGTCCGATTCGCCCTACAAGCAAATCAGGCGATCCGCTCCCCGACAGGCGGCAATTCGCATGCAAAGCCAGAACTACCTGAAGCAGATTGGTATTGCCATGCATACCTTCCATGAATTTTATGGACAACTGCCCATTGGTGAATCGGATCGTGACAATTATCCGATCATCTACCGCGATGGTAAGCCCCTGTTGAGCTGGCGCGTTTACCTCTTGCCTTTCCTGGAACAGGAACCGCTCTATGACCAGTTCAGGCTCGATGAACCCTGGGATAGCCCTCACAATATCAAGTTGCTGGACCAGATGCCGGACCAATACAAGAGCCTCGATTACCAGGGGTTGGGAAACAAGACAGTCGTGCTTGGCCTGAGTGGACCCGGCGGTATTTTTGAACCCGCCGCGCCCGGTGATCCCGGAGGACCGCATCCAACAGTTCGCTTTCGCGATATCACCGATGGCACGTCCCAGGTTGTCCTGGTCGTGATGGCCCATCCAGGGAAAGCAATTCCCTGGACCCAGCCTGGGGATTTCGTCTTTAACCTGGAAAATCCCCGTGAAGGCCTGGTGTCCGATGGTGGTGAATTCCTGTCGCTGTTCGTCGATGGATCAGCGTGGCATCTTGGTAAGAAAGTAAGTTCCGAGACGTTGCTCAAGTTGTTCCAGTACCGAGATGGAGCACCTATTGATTCCAAGGAGTTGCAGTAACGACGTGTGACTCGCTGACCCTGGAAAGCTGCCCACCGTACAGGCGTCATCTAATCCTCGGGGTTGCCGGCTGCTGATGGCCCGGGAAAAGTTGCCATCGCATCGTCAATCCGTTGCTGCATGATCTCGCACATGGTGGGGTGTGGCCCAAGCGGCGCAGTCACCACGTATCCCATGCCGGGATGCGCCTGCGAGGCCTCCGCAGCCAGCCTCGGAATGTCGATCTGCCAGTGCTTTCCAGGTGCCAGGAAATAGGGATGAATAACGACGAAGCGAGCACCTTGCTGCACGCACCGCTCGAAAGCCATGCCATTGGTTGGCTCGGAAATCTCCATGTGAGCTGGTTCCACGATTGCGTAGGGAGAAGCTGTTATAAAGTGCTGAACCACTTCCAGCAGCGACTCGT
>JAZADA010000374.1:0-3564 GCA_036124135.1 Planctomycetota bacterium
TTCCGTGGCGATTTCCTGGCCGTTGCTTTTGATCACGAACGTGAAAGATCAGCACGATGGCCAGGTACTGGATACCATGAAAAATCGTGGCCAACGTGAAAGCCTGCAAGTAATCCGTAAAGATCACCCACCAGCAACCGTTGACCAGCAGCACCAGCAAACTGATCAAGGGTAACGGTTTTTGCACGGCAACCCAGATCTTGATAAACAAAGCAATCGGCAAACCAAAAATCAGTAGCGGGAACAGCCACTGCTTTAACAACATCACCACGCCATGGACCGTTGGCTGGGCCATCCAGGCCTCTGGCAAAAGGGCATATAAACCAAATCCCTCTCCGCCCAAACAGACCAGGAAAAACGGCAACATACTAATCCAACGCATGAGCCGCTTGTCGGTCACGCCCAATTGGCAACCCGACCGATAGCTGTACATGACCGCCAGCCCATAGGCCTGCGCTGCATAATGGTAAGGGGACCAGATCAGGTAGAGCTTTTGCAGATGAGTACCGAGATTGACCGGGTAGACCATGCACAGCGTGGTCACCAGCAGGCAGACCAGGGGAAATGCCATCGTCAGTAATGGCAAGGCTTGAAACGTTCCCGGCTTACTATAGAGACGTACCGTGGAAGACGCAAAATGGGTGCTGTTACTGAGTAAAATCACCATGGGAATCCAGGCAAACCGGGCATGGATCGAATAATCCTGCAAACCATCACCAACTGCCAGCGGCGCAGTCCAGTAAACCAGGCCAGCGACCAGCAGGCTAAGTCCCCCACCGATCACCAGGTAGTCGAACCACGGATTCAGGAAAGACCTGCCCAACAGTAGCGAAGCCAGGGAATTTTTTTCCTGGTAATCACTCATCCAAGGCCCTCCACTGCTGGATCCTTTGCAATCCCAGTTGAGCAGGCCTGAAACCCGGGTCTACCGACAACGCCCGTTGAAAATACGGTTGTGCCTGGTCCGGTTTTCCCTGGACCAACAAGGCAGATCCCAGGTTACAGTTCACTTCCGGGCTGTTTGGTAATTCATCCAGTAATTGCCGGCTGAGTTGTTCGGCTTCCGGGTAATCACCAGTATTTCCACGCAGCAGCAGCGATCCTGCCAGGTTGATTCGCGCGAGTGGATCCGTCACCCCAAGATCTATCAAACCACGGGAGGCACGGATATGATCGTCTACCTCTCCATTGGTCATTGCAATGCTGGCAATCTCCTCGTAGATGCGTTGCCGGCTGAGAAAATCCAGGTGAATGGCCACGGCCAACTGGTCGAGGGCAGCACGATATTCCCCGGCGGCCACCATGCGATCAATCGCATGGTGGTAGGCCAACTTGAGATGCGGAACCGCCTGGTCTCGCTGGAACGAGTAGAGCAACCCAGCCAACATACCGGCCAACAAGACAAACGCACCTACCCAAAAGGTGCTTCGCAGCCAGGCGGGAGAATTCTCGCTGGGGCCAACGACTTGTTCAGGTTCTACCGTGGCAATGGTACTGGTTCCGGTTCAGGAGGTTACGCAATCCGACAAACAAGTGAACCTGATTATCCCCCAATCGCGTCTTGCGTACAACGTCGAACCCGGACAGCAACGATGCGATCCCAACCTAGTTGATGCCCACGGGACCATCTTTCTCGATGTACTTCACTTCCGGCTGCTTCTTCAACTTCTCCACGGCAGCCGGACTGAAACTGGCAGAATAACCATTAATAATTCGTAAAACGGCTCCCATCTTACCGCCAAACTGTCGCGTGTGACGCTTGGCCAACTGCTCCAGCGTTTCACCTTTTTTCGTTTTGCCATCCAGGAAAACCGTTTTCTTGTAGACCACGATGTATCGACCCTGGGGGTTCACAGCCTGTTTCTTGACAGGTCGACGATAGACCAGCTTGGCTTTTTTTTGTTTCAAGTCCTTGTCCAGCATCTTGCGGTCCTTGAGAAACTGGTAGGGAACCTTGCTCTTGATATTCGACCTGGTTCCAAGAACAAAATATTTCACCGGCAGGGACGAGGCCGGAATCGAAACACTATCCTTGACCTGGGAAATGACCTGCAGGGCAATTCCCCCCTTGTTCGACAAGCGTGAAATGACCCACAATTCCTTCTGGACCTGGTAGACCTCCTGGATGGAAAGATCCCAACCACTGGTCGGCACCGTTACCTGCAAACTAATGGCGCGTTTCTTGGCCCCTGGAACAGCGATACCGGGAGCCGCCACATCCTGGCCCAAGCCACCCAGCAGAAGAACCATTACGCCAAAAGTTGAAGTCGTCATCATCACCCTTGCCTCTCAAGAAGTCGTCCGGGAAACAAACCGTTGTCACGAACGGTATTCAATGTACTCACGCATTATTGAGACTTACCAGGAACGGGTCAATGATGCGCGCTCCGCGAAACACCGTCTCATCGATTTCCCGCTACTGCGCCGTCCAGCCTCCATCGACCGTCAGCATGCTGCCCGTCAGGTAACTGGACGCATCACTGGCCAGGAAAATCGCTGCGCCCTGGATCTCTTCCAGTCGACCCCAGCGACCCAGCGCCGTGGCCCCCACGATGAACTTCTTGGCTTCCTCGGTATCCGCAATCGGTTCGTTCATGGGAGTCAGGAACGGTCCAGGACAGATCGCATTACAGGTAATGCCAAACGAGGCCAGTTCCAATCCCAGGGCTCGGGTCATCTGCACCACCGCTCCCTTGCTGGACGTGTAGGGAGTCCGGTTGGCAAGACCGACCAGTCCCAGCGTGCTGCCCAGGTTAATAATGCGACCGTAACCTGCCTGCTTCATATGCGGCACAACCGCCTTCGCACATAACCAGACTCCGTTAACATTGATTTCCTGGACCTGCTGAAACTCCTCGTAGCTCAGTTCGTCGATTGGCCCACGAATATTGACGCCAGCATTATTAATCAGGATATCGATCTTGCCAAATTCCTGGGTCGTCCGTTCCACGAGCTGCGCCACGTCGGTTTCAGAAACAACATCTGCCTTGATACCAATCGCCCTGGTGCCAAAATCACTGGCAATGGATTGTGCAGCAGCTTCCACTTCCTCCGCATTGCGGCTGGCCAACACCACGTCCGCCCCCGCAGATGCCAATCCGGCCGCCATGGCAGACCCCAGGCCCTTGGACCCCCCGGTAACAATAGCCACGCGTCCTGTTAAATCAAATTGCTTAATTCCCGGTAACATGGGTTCCTCGCTTCGTTAAAAGAGTTACTCGACGTAGTCAATAAAGACCGGGCTTGACCAGGCCATCTCCAGGTCCTGCTGCGTCACACGAATCCAGTAAGGTTGCCACCCGACCTGCGGGGCATCATCTTGTATCTCCCAATCGACCTGCGATTGCTGACCGACAGGAACCGCACCGATACGAATCACGCGGTCCAGTACGCCCAGTGAATATTCCTGGCATTGCTGCTGGATCTCGACCAGGTCCGCCTGGATCGTATACTGTTCTCCTGGCGCCAGGGACATTCTCATCGGTCCCTGGGATCCATGTCGGCCAAAAAATGGTCCACTGATTAGTTGTGTCCCGACCGACAGTTGCAGTGACACCGCAGCGG
>JAZADA010000375.1:0-10605 GCA_036124135.1 Planctomycetota bacterium
CCGCATGTTTCAGTGTAACTGCCGTTGTCCGCACTGAGAATAACTTGACGCGAGTGGGCCCCGAACAGAAACAAGCTGCCGGCAATGATGTAGCTACGTAATGAGCCGCTAAATGGTTTGGGGTGAATGCCGGCAGGGTCGCAAAAGATCCCTGTTTTTAAGTGTTCAGGGGAAGTGTTCGCTGTTGTTGGAGCTCGAATGCGGTAGAATGAGAGGCGGTTGAATTCAGAGCTTGTTCCGGAAATGCCAGTTGATTCGTTCAAGGGAGAGGGTAATGACAAGAGCGATTTTAGCGATTGTTTGTGGGGTCGTTTGCTTTCTAGTCTCGCCTCTGCAGGCAGATTGGCCAACCTACAAGAGTGCCAATACCCGTGTAGCAGCAACGCCACAAAAGCTGTCGCGTCAGTTGAGCCTGCGATGGGTCTATGCATCACCGGCGGCCCCTGAACTGGCCTGGGCCGGGCCGCGATCCGAGCCCATCGAAGGTAAGGTCATGCGGCATCGAGTCGACTACGATCGGGCCCTGGATGTGGTGAGCGCCAAGGGCCGCCTGTTTTTTGGGTCGTCAGTGGATAATAACCTCTATTGCGTCGATGCCACGACAGGCAAATTCCTTTGGACCTTTTACACGGACGGACCCGTTCGCCTGGCGCCCACGGTAGCCCAGGATAAAGTCTATTTTGGATCAGACGATGGTTACGCCTACTGCCTGAATGCCGAGGACGGCAAGGTGGTCTGGAAGATGCGTCCCTCACCACGGGATGAACGATTGCTCGCCCGAGGGCGCATGATTTCACGCTGGCCAATTCGTAGTGGCGTCCTGGTTGACGGCAATACGGCCTATTTTGCATCCGGCGTTATTCCACATGAGCAGGTTTTCCTGGTGGCGGTTCATGCCACCACTGGAAAGCCTGTCTGGATCAATGATCGAATTAGCCAGCAGGATGCTGGCCGCAATCCACTTTCTCCGCAGGGTTACCTGCTGGCCAACAAGGAATTGCTGTTCGTACCCTCCGGACGTGCCCTGCCAGCTGCCTTTCGTCGCAGTGACGGAGAAGAAGTTTATCAGCGGATTCACAGTTGGCGGACCGCAGCTGGTGGCGTGGTTGGAGGCACCCGTGCCATGTTGGCGGATGGTCAGATCTATGCCGCTGGTGCGGAGCATTTCCTGGCACTGGACCAGGAAACCGGCGCCGTTGGATTTGCCTGGATCGATGGCAAGCAGTTGACAGTTTCTGGGGACAAGGGATTCGTGTCGACAGGTTCGTACGTGGTTGCCATTGATCGACTTCAGCATGCTGAGGCAACCAAGAAACGGCAGGCACTGAAGCTCGAGCAAAGAACCTTGCAACGCAGCAAGAGCGATTTCACACCAGAAGAATACCGCGATAAAAATGCGGAACTGACGGCCAGGATCAGCCAACTGGGTAAGATTGGCGCCCTCTGGAAAACCTCCAGTAAACTGGCCTCGTCACTGATCGTTACGGGTAACCTGTTGGTCGCCGGAGGCCAGGGGCAGGTTGCCACGTACGAGGTTGAGACGGGTAAGCTCGTTTGGCAGGCCAAGGTCGATGGCGATGCCGTTGGCCTGGTCGTTGATGGGGGACGTCTCTACGTGAGTACGGACCTGGGCAAGATCTATGGTTTTGAAGCCAGCCAGGTTTCTCCGCCCAACCAGCCGGTCGCCCAGTGGCCTCTCAGATACGTCAATAATCCGTTTCCCAAGGATGAATTAACGCCTGTGTACCAGCAGGCAGCAGCTGCCATTATCAAGAACACGGGGGTAGAACGCGGGTTTTGCCTGGTGCTGGGCAGCGAGGAGGGCCGCCTGGCTTACGAGTTGGCACAGCGCAGCCAGCTGAAAATTTATGCGATCGAATCGGATCCAGAGAAAGTGGCTCGCTCACGCCGCATGCTGGATCGAGCTGGGTTGCACGGGTCCCGGATCACGATCGTACACGGAGATCCGGACAAGTTGCCGTTTTCGAATTACTTTGCCAACCTGGTCGTCTCGGACACCATGTTGGTAAAAGGTAAATTGCCAGCCAGGACCGAAGACTGGACACGTTGCATTAAACCCAACGGTGGACAGGTTGCGCTCACGGTGCCCAGGCAGGCACCGGCAGCGGAAGAGGGTATCACGGTCGCCAGTTTGCAGAAAGTACTGCAGGGTGCCGGTGTGGAGTCAGCCAGTTCCGTGACAACCACGGCAGCCGTTGCTGCTGCTGCGGCGACGGCCACGGTAGCTCGTGGCAAGTTGCCGGGAGCTGGAGAGTGGTCGCACCAGTATGGTGATCCTGCGAACACGTCCATGAGTCGTGATTACCGGGTCAAGGGAGACCTGGGAGTGCTCTGGTATGGAGATCCCGGCCCGACCAAGATGATTAATCGTCATGACGCAGCGTCGGCGCCGCTCTCTACCAATGGTCGGATGTTTATCCAGGGTGTCGATAGTATCGAGTGCTACGATGCCTACAACGGCTTGTTCCTCTGGGAATACAAGAACCCAGGGGCGCTGCGGACAGGGGTCTTTAATAACCAGGACACCAGTAACTTTGCAGCCTCGGAAGATGCCGTGTTTATCGCCGTGGATGACACCTGTACGATGCTCGACGCGGCCACGGGTAAAGTAATCTCGACGTTCAAGGCGCCGCAGGCAAAGGATAATATTCCTCGTGTCTGGGGGTATATCGCCCACTGGAACGGCATGCTGTACGGCACCAGTACGATTCGTAAGGACCTGCAGGCATCCCTGCGGCGGCGAGGCCGACTGGTGGAAAATGCGACCGATTCGATTTTTGCGATCGATCCGAAAACCGGCAAGGAAATCTGGCGGTACCGTGGCAAGAATGTCATGCATGTCACGATTGCGATCGGTGATAACGGGGTCTTCTTTATTGACAGTTCCATCACGTCTGAGCAACGCGAAGAGTTGTTGCGGCAAGATAAGACAGACCTGAAAAAACTGGGCGCGGCGGAAGCCAAGAAAAAAGAAGCGGAACTCAAGGCTCTTGATGTACGCCTGGCAGTGGCACTGAATGCCAGCACCGGAAAAATGCTCTGGTCCCAGGCCGTCGATGTGACGGATTGTAGTGCCGTGGGGATCGGTGGAGGTAACTTTACCCTCATGTACCATGATGGCCACGTGGTTATCTGTGGCGCCAATGCCAATGGACACTACTGGCGCCAGTTCCTGTCGGGACAGTTTAGTCAGCGACGACTGGTCGTGCTGGATGCTGACACGGGTAAGAAGCTGTGGGCCAAGGATGCCAACTACCGGCATCGGCCGATTATCCTCGAGGGAGAGATTTACGCAGAACCGTGGGCCTTTGACCTCCATACCGGAGCAGAAAAGAAACGGCCTCATCCAGTAACAGGTGAAGAAACCGTTTGGCAGTTTAGTCGTCCTGGCCATCACTGTGGTCCTTTGACGGCAACGCCCAGTATGCTTTTCTTTCGCAGTGGATTTACCAGCTACTATGACCTGGAGAAAGATAGTGGCACCACGCATTTTGCGGGTCATCGGCTGGGATGCTGGGTGAACGCGATTCCCGGTAACGGCCTGCTCATGGTGCCGGAAGCGAGCGCAGGTTGTGTTTGCCAGTTCCAGATGACGGCGACGTTTGTCTTCGAGCCGCGGCCGGATCGTGATACCTGGAGGTTGTATAGCGCCACGGGCCCCCAGTTGCCGGTGAAAACGATGTCATTAAACCTGGGAGCTCCCGGTGATCGACGCGACAAGTTTGGTACGCTCTGGCTGGGATTCCCAAGACCCAAGACCGTGGGCCGGCTGGAATACACCTTCGATATTGCTCCTACCTTCCTGGGGACCAAGGATTATGTTTCGGTAAATGAGCAGCAAGTACAGGTCACTGGACAGCAGACGCCATGGGTCTTCAGTTCCATGGCACGTGGTTTCAAAACCTGCCGTGTGCCGTTGCGTGGTAAATCGGATCCGCCAGCAGCTTACACCGTGCGGATGTATTTCGCAGAAGTAGGAGATGTGGTGGTCGGCCAGCGGAAATTTGATATCAAGTTGCAGGGCCAGGTCGTGGCGAGCCAGGTTGATATCGTGAAGGATGCTGGCGGTCGCGGGAAATCCCTGGTGCGGACGTTCCAGGGGATCAATGTGAAAGACAGCCTGGCCGTGGAACTGGTTCCATCCTCCACGGAGGAGAAGGATCAGCGTGTGCTGCCCATCCTGTCGGCCCTGGAAGTGCAACTGGAATCCTCGGAGTAACGTGGCATCATGATTCTGGCACCGGTGGCAATTGGCCCGGTTCAACTTGACTTTCCGGTCGTGCAGGCCGCCCTGTCTGGCTACAGCGATTGGCCGATGCGCGTGATCGCCAGGCGATTAGGGGCTGCCTACAGTGTCTGTGAAGTCATGCTGGACCAGTTCCTGATAGCAACGAAGAAGCGTGCCAAGACTCGCCATTTCCTGCATATCAGTGAAGAAGAGCATCCGGTGGGTGGGCAACTTATGGGTGCTGAGCCGGAGCAGTTTGCCCAGGGCGCCAGCAAGCTGGTCGAGGCAGGATTTGATGTCATCGATATCAATTTCGGTTGCCCGGTCAAGAAAGTCCTGGGACGTTGCCGAGGTGGTTTCCACCTGGGCCAACCGGCGATCGCGTTGCAGATTATCAGGCTCACACGTGATATCGTTCCCGACCATATCCCGGTCACCGTCAAAATGCGTCGTGGTATCGATGACAGCGAGGAAAGCCGAGACCATTTTTTCAAGATCCTGGATTGCGCCTTTGCAGCGGGAGTCGCAGCAATTACTGTCCATGGCCGCACCGTGGAGCAGCGCTACGTGGGAGCCTCGCGATGGGAGTTTCTCAAGGAAGTAAAAAAACATGCAGGCAACCATACCATCCTGGGAAGTGGTGACCTGTTCACGGCACAGGATTGCCTGGACATGATGGAACAGACCGGGGTCGATGGAGTCACGGTAGCACGTGGGGCCATCGGTAATCCGTGGATCTTTGCGCAGGCGCGTGCCCTTGCTGGTGGGGAAGCCCTGCCAAACCCGCCGTCGTTACTCGAGCAAAGAGAAATTCTTCACGAGCATTTCCTGCTCTCCCAGTCGCTCTATGGTCCGGAGCGTTGCGGTATCATGATGCGGAAGTTTGGCATTAAATACGCTGGTTTACATCCCGACTACAACGATGTGCGGGCCGATTTTGTCAAGGTGCGAGACCAGCAGGGATGGGAGAACGTCTTGGAACGTTGGTACCATGACGATCGGGCCGGGTGCTATCCGGCTGCTGACATGCACGGGTCCCAGGGGTGATTCTTAAGGACCTTCGAGATTTCCTGTCCCGTTGCTGCTCTGCAAGGCCTGTTCGATTTCCGATATGACCAGCGGGTCATCTTCCTGGGATAGACGCGCCGCCAGGCTCTCTACGGCCAGTGGATTTGCCAGTTGCCCCAGTGCCCAGGCAGAAGCACCACGTACCAACGGTTCCTCGTCAGCCAGTCCCAGGCAAAGTGAATCGCAGGAACTCGGGTGGCGCTGGTTGCCCAACACAATGGCCGCGTTGCGCAGGATGCCGCGTCGCTTGCTGCGCCAAAGTGGACTACGACGGAAACGAGCTCGGAAGCCATCGTCATCCAGTTGAAATAATTCCTGTAGCTGCAAAGGATTCATCGGTTCCTTTGGCTGTAAACTGGGTTCGATAGAGAGTGGCCCTTTGTGGTTCCATGGGCATACGTCCTGGCAGATGTCACAACCAAAGACCCATTCGCCGATTCCCGGACGTAACTCAGCCGGGATGGGGTCACGTAATTCGATGGTTAGGTAGCTGATGCAACGCGTGGCATCCAACACGTAAGGTTGAGGAAAGGCGTCGGTAGGACAGGCGTCCAGGCAGGCACGACAGGTACCACAGTGATCGACCTCGCTCGGCGCGTCGTAATCAAGTTGCTGGTCGGTCAGTAATGCGGCCAGGAAAAACCAGCTGCCCGCCTCCTTGTTAAGTAGGAGCGTGTTTTTGCCGATCCAACCCAGTCCTGCCATCTGGGCAAATTCACGTTCCAGTAAAGGAGCCGTATCGACAACCCCGCGCACCATCGCGGTCGGTACCTGGGTCTTGACGTGCTGGACCAATTGCTTCAACCGAGAATGAATGAGATCGTGGTAATCTTCACTGCCCCAGGCATAACAGGCTACCCGCCCTGCCCCATCCGTGATGGGCTGGGGCGTTTCCGTACGATAGACCATGGCCAACATGACGACACTGCGTACCCCATCCAGGACGTTGTTGGGGTGCTCGTACGCCTGGGAACGTTCGGGCAGGTAATGCATCTGGCCTGCATAACCTGCTTCCAGCCACTGCTGGAAACGATCAAATCCCGTGGGTGTTACCGCCGGGCAGATCCCTGCATATTGAAATCCCAGTCGTGTGGCCTCCTGCTTGAGCGACTGGGAAAGAAGTGCATTCATGAGTCATGCCTGGTAAGGGGCTCGCGAGTTCGAGAGCTAGGTTACCCATCTCGCCGCCCGCCCGGTGCGATGCCAGCGTTTGGGTTTGTGCGAGCTAGTACCATCTTGCCATAAATTGTTAGCGGGAACAGGGGCTGCAGGTGCTAGCTGTCGTGCAATGTCTGCGGATCAAGCGTTGGGCGGCCAAATCGATCTTGGAGGAAATGGTGGTTTCCGGTAACGTACGCCATCGGATGTTGTTGGATTTACGGGAGAGTCTAGGATGAGAAGAGACGGCTTTTATAGAGTGATGCTGGCAATGGCCGGGATTGCGATCATGGTTTTTTCAGGCTGTCGTGCTCCTCGGCCCTCCTTTAATTTCTGGGCTCCTTTTGGGGCCAGTCGTGTTGCGCCTCCGCAAACCGGCAGCTACAACACAACTCCCAATTATTATCCCAAAGAGGGAGCACCGGCGGCCAGTGGTGCACCTGCTTTACCGGCCACGACGCCTCCGGCTGCCACGGCGCCAGCTTTTACGCCACCTCCATCCGGCACGACGCCGGTTGAACCAAGTAATGATTTCCCGATCGATTCATCATCTCGTTCTCAAGGTGCTGGTGCAGTCCAGTCCCTCGAGCAAGTGCGGGTTGGTAAATGGCGTCCACCCCGACATGTGCCGCAGGTACGGCCAGTCTCGTTTGAATCAGCAGCATCCAGTAAAACCGTTGCGCCCCGAGTGGCCACGACCACAGTTCCGGCGGTTGCGGTGCCAGCAAAATCTCTGGTCGTGACCGAGACGCCTCGAGAACTTAGTGAAAGCCAGACACGAGGAGCGGTACCACTCACCGACAATAATTCCGGGAGTGTCCCTAAACCATCCGTTACAACGGATAACGCTCGTGTCCAGCCTGCCTCTGCGACGAACACGGTGCCGGCGGTTATTACCGCCGGTTGGAGTCAGCGTGGAGAAAAACGTCCTGAATAGGATCCAGGGAAACGCCGAGCGGTAGCCTGGCAACAGATAATTTATTCGAAGTGGGGGGAGCCATGCGAATTTTACTGTGCGGATCATGCTTGTTAATTGCGGTCCTGGCGGGCAATCTAAAGGCGGCGTCGCCACCTCTTCTGCCAGCTGACTTATCGAATCGGCCGCAGAAATCTGTGCTGGTGAATCCACCCACCGTGGCGCCAATCGAGACAGCAGGTCCGACAGCAAGTCCGACCCTGGCTCCATTAGAAACGGCTCCCCAGTTGCAGCCTGTACCTGAAGTAGCCGGAACTCCCAAGTTGGCACCGGTTGAGTCATCTCCAGCACTCGAGCCCCAGTGGCAGCGTATTAAGGATTCATCTCCTGGCGACCGTTCCGAGGTGAGTACCGCTGCGGCGGAGGTCGTGGTTTCGGAGCCGGTCAAGCTGGCTGGTTCCCAATCATTGCTTGACCGATTCTTGCGGTTTCCAGGCACGCTGGATTCCGGGCAGGAGGCAGTTGGGCTCGATGACCTGCTGGCCCGGGCCAACGACAGTTCCCTGCGACTGAAGATCGTGAAGACTTATTGGGCATGGACGTTTCAATGTGCTCGTCAGCGAGTCCTGGAAAACCAGCTCAAGCGGTTGGATGCGATAAAAGTCATGGAACCGGAGCAATCGCGTGTCAACGTGGCACGGGCATTACTACGCGTTCGTCAGCAACAGAACGCCCTCGAGCTGATCGAAACACGTCATCAGCTATCCACGCTGGCGCTGGTGCCTACGGCCAGGTTGACCTGGCCTGAAGATCTTCCCGTGGTCGGGAAGTTCCGCACGGAGTACGAGGTGCTTTTTCAGAATCGACAGGCCCCACCGGCGTTGGAGAAGATTAACCTGGTGCTGCCACGGATCTGGCAACTACTTTCCACCCAATCAGCTGCCGTGGAGAGACTGGAGAAGTCCCTGCAGGGGATGCTTGATGGCCAGGAAACAAACGAGGCATCGGTGTTAGCGATGTTGGCGGCCTGGGAGCAACTGGAGCAAGTGCAACTCGAGTACCTTGCCACGGCCAACCGCTACAACGTGGAAATTGCGGACTACGTGTTTGCCGTGACGGGGCAGACGGCCAGTCGGGAACGACTGGTTTCCATGTTGATCAAGCCGCGACGAACCACGCAATCGGTATTGGTTCCACGTCGTTAAATCGTGGCCAGGTGTTTAGCCTTGCAGCCGTCGGTTTGCCATGGCAAGATGCAGGGATGAATAGTGCTTCTCTCCACGATGCGGTGACCGTACCCTCGGTCGCGCCGCTGCATATCGGACCGGTGCTGATCGATCCGCCGATCCTGCAGGCGCCCATGGCTGGATTCACGAATTATGCCTTTCGGCAGGTTGTTCGCGAATATGGTGGGACTGGTCTGCAGGCTACGGAGATGGTCAATGCACGTGGTTTTGTCTGGATGGACGAAAATGAATCCGAACATCCGGATCGTCTTTGGGGAGTCGAAGATGAGGCCAGGCCGCTGGCAGTACAGATCTGGGATAATGAGCCTGGTATCCTGGCCAAGGTCGGGCGTCGCCTGGTGGATCAGTACCAGGTAAGCGTGGTGGATATCAATTTCGGCTGTCCGGTTCGACAGGTGACTGAGCGCAACAAGAGCGGCTCCTACCTGTTGAGCCAACCCGAGCAGATGCGGAAAATTATCGAGGAAGTCGTCCAGGCTTGCCATCCCACGCCAGTCACGGCCAAGATTCGGCTGGGATGTACACGCGACCATATTAATGCCATCGAGGTGGCACGTGTTGTGGAAGAGTCCGGCGCGGCAGCCTTGACTGTTCACGGCCGTACGGCCCAGGATATGTTTCGCGGTAACGCAGACTGGGAACGTATTTCCGCGATCAAGCCGTACCTGAAAAAGATTCCCTTGATTGGTAATGGGGACCTGGATTCCGCCGAGAAGGTCGTGGACGTCTTTCGTCGCTATGACGTGGATGGAGTGATGATTGCCCGGGCTTGCCTGGGGCGTCCCTGGTTATTCCAGCAGGCGGCTGCGGCACTGCGTGGTGAGCCAATTCCTCCCGATCCGTCGCTGGCAGAGCAGCGTGACTGCATGTTGCGGCATTATGAGAAAGTATGCGCTCGCTTTGGTGAGCAAAAAGGAACGCTGTTGATGCGCAAGTACGCCTGTTGCTATGCCCAGGGGAAACACGGGGCGCGGCATTTTCGTACGCACGTTGCCCGGGTCAGTACGCGGGACGAGTTCCTGGCGGTCGTGACCGAGCATTTTCCCCAGGACCAGTCACCGGCCGCGCCGCGCGCTTGACCAGGTCATGGCAGGGTCTTAATTGGTTCGCGAGATTTCACCTGACTTGAGCCTGGCCACGTAGTCCTTCGCTCGCTTGCGCAGGGATCCTGAAAGCAGGATCAACCCAATGATATTTGGAAAGGCCATGCTAAAGAGCATCATATCTGAGAAATCGATGACCGTTTTGAGCGAGACAATCGGGCCCAGCATGACGAAGAGGACAAATAACACGCGATAGGGGCGAATTCCTTTCTCTCCCAGCAGGAACTCTGCTGATCGTTCGCCGTAATAGCTCCACGAGATCATGGTCGAGTAGGCAAAGACGCAGACCGCGATGCAAAGAAGATAGGGAACCCAGCTGCCGAGCGTGGCAAAAGCAGCCGCTGTCAGGGCAACATCTTTTTCCTTGGCCAGGGCTTCAATAAACGGCTTGCCCGTGTTGATGTCGATGTGAGATTCCGTGATCAAGATGGTCAGGGCAGTCATGGTGCATACGATGATCGTGTCGATGAAGGGGCCAATCATGGCGACGATCCCTTCACGAATCGGTTCTTCCGTACGTGCTGCCGCATGGGCAATGGCTGCCGAACCCAGGCCAGCCTCGTTGGAGAAGGCAGCTCGGCGAGCGCCCATCAGGAGTACCCCGATCATGCCGCCACTGAACATGGCATCCGGTTGGAAAGCACTCACGAAGATACTGGTGATCATGGCTGGAACTGCCGAAGCGTTGGTCAGGATGATAATGAAGCAGCAGGTGCAGTAGAATACGCACATCAACGGCACCAACTTGCTGGTGACCTCGCCGATACGTTTGATCCCGCCAATGATCACGACACCCACCAGGGCAGCCATGATGACGCCGACGATCCAGGCATAAGCCTGGGGAATGTTAAATGAACCGGAGAG
>JAZADA010000376.1:0-6756 GCA_036124135.1 Planctomycetota bacterium
ACGCACCACTTTAAAGCGTCATTTCCACAGACACAACGGGAGTCGCTCAACTTGCCGAAAAGATTCTGTCGCCAGGGAGCTTCCCCATGCCCTCGATGTGACATTCGCCCCGCTTTAACCACGGTGACGCCACTCCTGCTAATTTGATCCGCCGGTCGCTAATTGTCAATACAGGCTCTCGGCCAAACACCCTGTGGACACGAACCCTCTCAGAGGCCACGCGATCACCTGGCCGACAGCGTCTCCCGGCAGCCCCCTCTCAGGCCAACTGGCTACCACGAAAGGCCTGGATATCGCCAAGTTGCCCGAGCACGATCAGCACATCGTTGAGTTCCAGCAGGTGGTCGGCCTGCGGATTAAATCGGATCGGGCCATTGACCTGCTTGACGCCAACGACGAGCAATCGAAACTGTTGTCCAATCTGGCTGTCACCAATCGTCTTTCCTACCAGCGAACTCCCCTCGAGCACTTCGATCTCGTCCAGTTCCACATCCAGGTTTTCCTTGTCCGACACAAGGTGAATAAACTCGGCCGTGGAGGAGCGTGTGACCAGGCGTGTCATCTGCTGGGCCCCGATCACGGCCGGCATCACCACGCGATCTGCTCCTGCCTGCAGCAACTTACGCTTGGTGTTCACGTGGTCGGCACGGGAAATAATGCGCACGTCCGGGTTCAAGTCACGGCAGGTCAGTACGATAAAGACGTTTTCCGCATCATGCGGCAAAGCCGAGATCACGGTACCGGCCTGCCTAACCCCGGCCGCTACGAGGACGTCTTCCTCGGTAGCATTGCCACCGACATAGAGGCAACCGCTATTCCTGGCTTCCTCAAGGCGTTCCGCCTCATTATCGATGACGACCAGTTCATGCCCCTGTGATTTCAAATCCGTCGCCAGCATCACGCCCGTACGACCAAATCCACAGATGACCACGTGGTTTTTCAACCCTTCAATTTCGCGTTTCATCTTCCGTCCTTCCAGGGCACGTTCGAACTCTCCTTCGAACAGGGTTTGCATAAATCCTCGCACGGTATAGGCCGCGGCAGAGATACCAAATACGATCAACAGGATAGTAAACACCTGGAGCGCGGGATCATCCAACTCGCTACGTTCGCCGTAGCCCACGCTGGAAATCGTGATCACCACCATCCAGACAGCATCCAGCCAGCTGTAGTCACCACGCCAGTGATACACCAACACCGCTACCACGAAGATCATCACCAGGACAAAAGCCCCTACCTGGATTCGACGCAGTGGTGTTTTCATGTATGAAACTCGGAGTTAAATCGCACGTAATCAGCGGTCAGGTCACTCGTCCAGAATCGAGCCTTAGCCTCTCCATTCTCCAACGCCACCACGATCGACGTCTCGGCACTTCCCGCGATGGATGCCGAGACCTCCGCCACATCAAATGGGACCGGTGCACCATCCTGGTACAGGTCGAAACCATTCATTGCCACACGCACCCGGTCTGGATTGATTTCCACCCCGGCGTAACCAACCGCTGAAATGATTCGCCCCCAGTTGGGATCGGCGCCCGCAACGCCGGCCTTGACCAGGTTACTATTCGCAATCGTCTGGGCAATCTGCCGCGCGTCCTCAACCGAGGCAGCCCCCTGGACGTCAATCGTGATCAGGTGCGATGCCCCTTCCCCGTCCGCCGGAATCTGCTTTGCCAAATCCACGCAGACGGATTGCAGGGCACGGGAAAACGCTTCCAACGCTGTACCCGCCAACGGCGAGCCACCGCCCGCCCCGCTGGCCAGCAGCAAGACGGTGTCATTGGTGCTGGTATGCCCCTCCACGCTAATGCAGTTAAAACTACGCTCGATCGCCTGCGACAGCGCGGCCTGGGCGTCCGCCGGTTCCAGGGCAGCATCCGTCATGACCATGGCCAGCATGGTTGCCATGTTGGGACCGATCATACCGGCCCCTTTCGCCATGCCTGCCAGGTGAACCGTTTGCCCGTCTATCTCCACTGTTGTCGAAGCGACTTTCGGCCCCTGGTCCGTCGTCAGGATCCCACGTGCAGCCGCCATGAAGGCATCTTTATCATCACCCAGGGCCTCTTCCGCCTGGCCGGCCGCCGGCAGAATTTTCTGCATCGGAAGAAATTCACCGATAATACCTGTCGACATGACCAGGACCTGGTCCGCTGTAGCATCACAGGCCTCGGCCGCCGAGGACGCCATGGCCTGCACATCCTGCCAGCCCTGGTCCCCGGTACAGGCATTCGCATTACCTGAGTTTACGACAACCGCTCGAATATCGGCTGTGGGTGTTCGACTTCGATCCCAGGCAACTGGCGCCGCGAACACCCGGTTTCGAGTGTAAACACCGGCCGCCACGGTCTGCGGTAAACAACGCACCAACACATAGTCATTGGCACTGGCATCCTGCTTGATACCACAATGCACTGCACTCCACTGGAACCCAGCGGGAATCGAGATATCCATCCAGCTATTCACTCCGCTCTACAAGTCCCGTGGTCTCGTCTTGACCGAACATCAGGTTCATGTTCTGGACTGCTGCCCCCGCAGCACCCTTGACCAAATTATCCAGGCAACTGATCACCACCACGTGGTCGCCCACGCGGTGAACGGCCAGGTCACAGTAGTTCGTACCTTTCACGAAACGCGTGGCCGGTGGATAATCTACCACGCGCACGAACGGCTCATCCTCGTAGCAACGCTGAAATTCCGCTTGCAAGCCCGCAGAATCCAGGTCGGTGGTAGCACGGCCGTAGGCGGTGGTCAGGATACCTCGCTCCATCGGTATCAGGTGCGGGGTAAAAACGACCTGCACGGTTTGCTCACTGACTCGCGCCAGGACCTGGTCTATCTCCGGCGTATGTCGATGCTTGCCCACGTTGTAAGCCATCACGCTTTCGTGGCACTCCACGAAGTGGGTGACGGGACTAGGCGTCCGCCCCGCCCCGCTGACACCACTCTTGGAATCCACGATGATCCCCGTCGGCTCCACGAGGCCCGCCTTCAGTAACGGTGCCAGCGCCAGGATCGCCGAGGTCGGATAACAACCCGGGTTGGCAACCAGCGACGCCGTGGGAATCCCTTCGCGAAACCATTCAGGCAATCCATAAACCGTCGGTCCCACGCGTTTCGGATCCGGATGCTGTGTGTCATACCATTCTTCGTAAACAGCCACGTCTGTCAGGCGATAGTCCGCACTGAGATCGACGACCCGCAGACCTGCCTCAAGCAATGGCTTAACCATCTTGGCCGACGCCGCATGAGGCAGGCAACTAAAAACACAATCACATTCCGCCTGGAAATCTACCGACTCCGCATTTTCCAGGTGATGATCCAGTCGCCCTGACAAAATCGGGTGCACGTCCGCCAGGTGAGGCCGACCCTCCTGGCGACTGGTCAATACGGTCACCTGGGCGCCCGGGTGGCGCAACAAGATCTTGATCAACTCCAGCGCCGCGTATCCGGTCGCTCCCAGAATTCCTACCCGCACGGTCATCGACGTCGCCCCCCACGCATACCATTTAACAATCGCCGTTAGTATAGCCTGCTGGCCCAGTTTCCCTAGAGGAGTTCTCTGACTTCACGTTAACCGGCGGCTATCCACCGCTACGCCCACCCCACCACTGAGTCATCAACTTCATGACAGAGCGTCACCAGTTCCCCTAAAATCATGCTGCTGGCCCCCCAAATGACCTCTCCGGCCAGGCAAAACGCCGGCGCGGTTAACGACCACGGCCCCGGCCGCACCGCACAAGGCTGCACTACGGCAGGATCAGCAAGGTCCGCCAACGACACCTCTATGACATCGGCAACCTCCGTCGGGTTCGCGCGATACTGGAGCGGCCCAGGACAACTGGCCACGACCGGTGTCACCCAGAAGTCACTGGCGAACACCCAGAGAGGCGTCAACCGACCCAGCACCTGGTCACGCGTCACGGTAATCCCCAATTCCTCCGCAGCCTCTCGCAGCGCCGCGTCTTCAACATCTTCTCCCGCTTCGAGCGCCCCTCCTGGAAAGCACACCTGCCCGGCATGCTGTTGCATACCCGCGGGCCGAATGGTCATGGGAATCTGCCATCCTTCCGGCGACTGCACTAGCAGGATCAGCACCGCAGCCTGTCGCGTCGACGCAAAAATCGGTCCGCGGTGGCGCCCATAACACAGGTTTGCCGCAAAGGGCCGATGCGACGCCACACCGGGCAACGGCTCCTGCAACCGCGTCTCCAGCCAGGCGAGCAACGGCTCGCTATCCTCGCACCTGCGTCTCTCAGGGAACTCGCTCATAGACCTCGTAATAACTGTTCTGGTTCGGTAACGGGTAAACACGACGCAACGGCAGTCGCCTGGAATTCCCCAGGTTAGGACGCACCAGGTAGCGTGCACCATGGTGCTTCATCTGCTTGACCAGAAGCTGGGGATCCAGGGAGGTAAAGCCACTTTCCACGGAACTATCCCAGTACCATCGGCGGAAACGTTCATGCCATTGGATAAGGCCCCGGGCGTCCTGCGGGATATCTTTCCAGCTGACAATTTCAGCACGATGCGCATACCATTTAAACGTTTGCTGCCGTCGCGGCGTGAGAAATACTGCCGCCTGGGGCGTTTCCTGGCGAATCCAACTGCAAACCTGGACCCAGTCCAGGTAAACCTGTCTCGTCACTTCCGGACGACCTGCTACCGTGGGCAATGCCTGCCGGTCAGCCGCTGGCCGCGGGTCACCATAACGTCGCATCCCCTCCATCGCGATCATGGCAGTGATCAACACGATCAAACCAGAGACTTTATAAGCCACCATCCTCGGCCAGCTGCCCGCTGCTCGTTCGAGCAATCTCGCGACCGCAAAGATCACGCCGACTGGCAACATGGCATCTGACAACCGAAACCAGTAATAACGCAACAACGACGCACTCATGGGATTGGATCGAGGCACCAGGTACCCCAGCAGCGCGCCCGTCACTCCGATCAGGACGCAGCCTATGACGACACCCTGCAGGCGTCGCAATCGATCATCCGCGTGCCGACGGCACCACGCCAGCACGAGCAACCAACTGACCAGGATACCCAGGTGGCCAAGAATGCGGTCACTGGCGAACGTACTTACTACCAGGTGATGTGACAGACGATGGTAGACATAGATATCATTGGCCAGGGCCACGTCGGCTGACGACACTCCCGAGGTCAGGGCGATGGCAGGCAACAACCCAGGCAACGCGAGGCATCCTCCCAGGATCAGAAACGGCAGCATCGTTTTCAATGATGGACGATTGGCCGGCGCCACCCACCAGGCCAACGCCACTGCCACGGTCGCCCAGCCTCCCACCAATACGTGAAATGCTGAGGCTGTTCCCAGCAAGAGCCAACCTCGGCACCAGCGATTCATGACGACGGCTTCCAGGCCCAGGAAAACCAGTCCATAAGCAAAGCCCTTGGCTTCCACGCCTCCCACGACCCATTCACCTGCCAGGTGGGTGTATTGCAGGAGCAACAGGTAGGCCGCAGCCGTCAGCAACGCCAGGCCGGGCCGCGGCAAGAGGGTTCGAGAAAGTCGCAACCAGCCGACCGCTAACAATGTCCACGCGGCCAGTCGTCCGATCCAGGCCAACACCGGCAAGGACACCCATTGAGTCAACCAACCCAGCGTCCAGTAAAAAACCAAATGCGCGTCCGCTGACTGCAGGAAATGATCTTCCGGACACCAGTTCGGATTCCAGTAGTGCTTCGCCTTGGCCAGGTAATGCGCTTCATTGACATCGGGAGGCAAATCCCCATGAGCCACGAAAAAGAGTACCAGGATCAGGAATATTTCCAGGCCTGCCCCGGTCCGGGTATCCGGGTGACTGTCAATTCGATCGCTGACATCCATGGTTCCATCCACGAGACTATCCCCTCGCTACCCATTACACCCTGGCTATTCCTCATGACTTACCAGGGCAATGCCGTTCCCACCCCACGTTCCTCGGCTCGTTTCAGCAATTCACTCCCCAGGGCCACATCTTCCAGTGCCAGGCCAACCGACTTGAAAACAACCCGCCCCGGATGCGCTGCTCGCCATTCCGCACCCTGCTGGACGACCGTTGCCAACTGGTGAGCCTGTTCCCATTGGAATTCGCCCGCCGCAATGGCCTCGGTAAAATCGCCCGCTTCCCCGCGGCACGCCTCCACGTCGTCACAGACTACCACCTCGGCCTGCGCAATGGTATCTCGATCCAGCTCTGTTTTCTGCAGCCAATTAGATCCGGCAGCACAAACAACGCTTCCTTCCTCCAGCCATTGAGCGGAAAAAACCGGTTTCTTGCTGGTCGTCATCGTGACCACCAGCGGCATGCCCTGGACTGCCTGTCCCGGCTCCGTGGCCGGCAACACCTCGACCTGCAGCCGTTCACTCATCTGCTGGCAGAACTGCTGCCGCCGCTGTGCATCTCGACTGTAGACCCATACCCGTTTCAATTGGCAGGTAGCTATGATCGCTGCCAACTGGGATTCCGCCTGCCACCCGGATCCGAAAAGCCCCGCCTGTTCGATACCAGGAGCGGCCAGCAGTTCGGCAGCCAACCCGGTGACCGCACCGGTTCTCATCTGTCCCAGGCGGTTGGCCGCAATCATGGCCCGCATCGCTCCCGACTGCTGGTCGTAAAGGGCCACATGAAAAAGAGCGCCCTGGGCCGTCGTCGTGTACTGTTTCCATCCCACCAGGCCAAGCCCGGCATCAGCTGCACACATCGAGTGCAAGACGATTCCCGGCCCACACGCTCGCACCCGCGGGACGTT
>JAZADA010000377.1:0-3205 GCA_036124135.1 Planctomycetota bacterium
CCGTCAATGAAGCCCGCAGCAAGTGAACATTCAGATCTCGCTGGGCGGTTCGACCGTGTGTCCAGAACATGGCCACGAACTCGTTTGCCGACGCACTGACACAAAGTCGTTGGTCCCAGTAGTAAACGGCCTGCTCGGGATCCCGGGCAATCAACCACGGATCTCCGAATGATTGACCACCATCCCGTGAAACGCTCATCCAGGTCGCGGGATCGACCGGTTCTGGATCATCAAATTCCTTGAAGCTCTCATAGCTGCAGGCAATCGAACCATCGGACCAATGCAGGATGGGTCCCGTGACGGCACAACCGGTCAGTCCTGGCGTTACCAACTCTGTCCAATCACCCCAGGTGGTTCCTTCATCCGTGGAAACACAGTACAGCAGTCGCGTGGCCAGGATGCCTTCGGTAACCGGGTTAAACAGAGGCCGTTCCGGAATACTCCGATCCACCCAGGTGGTGAAAAGCAAAAGACGTCCTGGCTCTACCTCGACCATTTCAGCAGCCAGGAACGACCCTGGAATTCCCTGCCAGGACGTGTCCAATGCGGGTGCGAGTTGTTCCCAGGTCTGGGCCCCATCCCGGGACCGTGCCAGGCGAATCCTGTTGATCGGAGTCATCTTCTCGGGGCCGGACTGCCAACCGGCCAGCCAGGTCCCGTTATCCAGGGGCACCAGGCTCGTGACATAGGCCACGGCCTCGTTGTCTGGAGCCACGGTGGCATCGAAAATCGTGCCTCGATCCTCAACAATCAATCCGGGCAACAAGGGCTCGGCGCTATCTGTCATGGTGTACCGTTGGCAAAACAGGGAGGAATATCCAACAACTAGAAGAACAATTTTTCCAGGGGACGCCCCATGGAGATCCGATGCTCCTTTTTCCGAGAGGGGACGCTCATCCGCGGATCGATTCCCAATGTATCGAAGATCGTTGCCGTCACGTCCGCCGGCGAGACGGGATCGTCCTTGACGTATTCCCCAAAGCGATCGGTGGCACCGTAAACACTGCCCCCCTGGATCCCCGCACCAGCCATCAGGATGGTAAACGCATGAGGCCAGTGTTCTCGCCCGGGTGTTGAGAACAACTTGCTGATCCGAGGGCTACGGCCGAATTCGCCCATCCAAACGACAAGGGTATCGTCAAGCATCCCGCGTTGCGACAGGTCCGCCAACAGGGCGGCAAGTGTTTGGTCTGCTCGTGGAATCAAGCTGTTCTTAATCAGCGGAAAATGATTGCGATGGGTGTCCCAGGGATTGTTAGCCAACAACGGTTTCCAGTCACCACCCCAGTCCTGCATCTCCTTGCCCCAGTATACGCTCACGAATCTTGCTCCGGACTCGATCAGCCGACGCGCCAATAACGTCGACTGTCCATGGCGATGGCGACCATACGCGTCTCGCAGCGCTGCCGGCTCCTTGTCGAGGTCAAACGCATCGCGAATCGAAGGCTTTTGCAGGATGCGCATCACGCGTTCCTGGAAGCCCGTGAACTCCGTGGCCTCTGAAACATGCTCACTCAAGGATTGGTTTTGAAGTTGACCGAGCAACTGGTAACGCTGTTCCATGCGGGCCTCGGTAAACTGTTCAAGCCGCCCCAGGTCAGGCGGAACCACCTCACCGCCTCGTGTAACGTGAACAGGAAACGGGCTCCAACGCGTCCCCAGGATTCCTCCATTTTGCCCGGGAAGAATCCTGGCATCGATGCGCATCGGTTCAGGAATCTGGATAGCGCTGGGCAAGGCGGCTCGCTGTGAATCTGCTCGATAAAACGCACTGGCCATATGTGGCAAGTCCGTGTCTTCTACCTTCAACCCGCCTGCCTTGATGTTATGCCGATACCCGGTCAACATTCGATAAACTGCCTGATCGTGAGGTACGTCTTCGTGGCGAACCGACCGGATCTGGGCCACGTGGTGCATCTGTCGCGAGAGCAGGGGCAGGTACTCTCCCACGGAAACACCTGGCACCGATGTATCAATGGGCTGCACTGGCCCTCGTATTTCGGCAGGCGCGTCCGGTTTCAAATCGAACATGTCGATGTGACTCGGTCCACCATCCATGTACAACATCAATACCGACTTGGCTCGCGTTGGTTTCGCCTGGGCACCCGTGGCGGGCAACGCGTCAAGCAGGTTACCCGTGGCCAATCCGAGGCATCCCAGGGAAAGCACGCTACGACGATCAAGATGCGTCAAATCCGCATGACTTCGTCTACTGGGCATGAAATAACATCCTCATGAAGCACCCGCCAAAGCGCCATCGATCCCGGCTCTTCTGACTCTCATGTTATCAGAACGTCAAACGTCGAGACATGCATAAAAAACCCAAAAATCTCGCGACTGAAACAGGTCCCCAACCTTCCAATCACACGTGCGCCAGCAAGGACGCCAGGTAGACGTAAAGGACAAGCAACCCGTTGTATCCCATGTGAGCGGCCACCGCAGGGCCCAATGACCTCGTGCGGATCCGCAGCCACATCGTCAAGGCAGCAATCCCGGCCAGTCCGAATGTCGCTGGCCAGAAACGCAACAGTTCGGTGATATGCAATGCCACGAAGATGGTCGAGCAGAGGACGACTGCAACTGGCAGCCCCCAGGACCTGGTAAAACCCGCCAACAGAACACCACGAAAAAGAAACTCCTCGACCAGTGGCGCACAAATCACTGCCAGAACCGCAAACAGCAAACGCGTGACACCACCCTGGCTGGCCATCTCGGCAAGCGGGCCCTCTGAACCGGGTTGGCCTCCCGAAAACATAATACTCAACAACAGCAAGAAACCGCCCGAAACCATGGCACCCAGTAAGGCAGCGGCCAGCAGGCTGAGCGGCGAACACCTGCACCATCCGATACCCAGCGGGCTGCCATCCGTCATGGCATCAGCCGCCATCGATCGCGTCACCATTAGCACGACCAGGCCTGAAAAAATCATGATCGGGACCAGTCTATACTGCAGCACCTGGGTCGTGATCTGTTTAAATTCCTCGGTCTCGGTAGAAGTCACTCCCGATGCCACTGCGATCAGACTAGCAATCGTACCCACCATAAATCCACAGGCTAGCTGGGCAGCCAGGTAAGCCACTAAAGCCTTACCGGCATGTTTTGCCGTGGGCAATCTCACAGGCGGAAGAGATGGAAAAAGCTCCTGGCCTGCTTCCCCCAGGCTTACTCCCAGCGGGGCAAGTTCGGGATCCTGCCCTGCTTCATC